>NZ_JBEXXN010000011.1:0-137868 GCF_040630445.1 Streptomyces sp. NPDC005805 | reverse complement strand
AGCCCCAGCAGCTCCGCCGCCGAGGCACGGCGTTCGTCCGCCGGTCCGGGCGCGGCGGGCCGCAGCAGGGACTCGGCCCACCGCAGACGCACCCGGCACAGCCCGCCCGGTCCAGCCCCGCGCACCCGGCACAGCCCGCCCGGTCCCGGCCGCCCCACCCCAGCCCGTACGGTCCCCCAGGACCCGGCGCCCCCGCCCACCCCGGCCCGGCCCGGCCGCCCAAACCCACCCCGCGCCGCCCCGGTTGCGAAGCCCCCCACGGGGAAGGCGCTGCCCCGCGGAAGTCGTTTGTCCGTCCCCGTCCCGCCCCGCCAGGATGGGACCGCTCCCCGGGCGGGACGCACCCGGAGCCGGTGTCCGGCCCGGAGGCGGGCGCCCACCGTCCAGACCACCGGAGGCCGTCGCCATGACCTTCCCCGCCGACCACGCCGACCCCGCCGACCCCGCAGCGCCCGCGGGGCCCACCGGTCCCGCCGGCCCGGACCCCGAGGCGCCCGTCGTCCTGGACCGGCGCGAGGGACCCCACGGCGAGGTGGTGCTCCGCCGGCGCGGGGAGAGCCCGGACGCGGTCCACGAGATCATCGCCAACGGCACCTTCCTGATGGACACTTCCGACGGGCGCTCCGAACGCCTCCTGGTCGACGCCGCGTTCGAGGCCGTGGAGACCGAGGACGTGGCGCCGAGCGTCCTGATCGGCGGGCTCGGCGTCGGCTTCTCGTTCGTGCACGCGGCCGCCCGCGAGGAGGCGCGCCACATCGTGGTGGTGGAGCGCGAGGAGGCGATCATCGACTGGCACCGCGCCGGTCCGCTCGCCGCGATCTCCGGCCCGGCCCTCGCCGACCCCCGCTGCGTGATCCTCCACACGGACCTGGTGGAGCACCTGCGCACCACCACCGACCGCTTCGACGCCCTCTGCCTGGACATCGACAACGGCCCCCACTGGACGGTCACCGAGGGCAACGGCGAGCTGTACGCGCCGGCCGGACTCGCCGACTGCCTGCGGGTGTTGAAACCGGGCGGAGTGCTCGCCGTATGGTCCGCGCAGCCTTCGTCCGACTTCGAGGAAGCGTTGCGGAATGCCGGATTCAGCGGGGTACGAACCGAAGAGATCCGCCTTGCCCGGGGCGTACCGGACGTGGTCCACCTCGCTGTTCGCCCTGCGTAGCCGGGAGCCCTCCGATGCCCTTACGCTGCTGGGACACACACGGGCCGGAGCGGTCCGCTTCATGTGTGCGGCACGCAGGTAACAGGTACAGGGGCGGGGCGATGGAGCAGACACACACCACGCAGAACGGCGTCGCGGCCACGCCAGGAGCCCAGCGCCGGGTGCTCGTCGTCGAGGACGACACCACCATCGTCGACGCGATCGCGGCGCGTCTGCGCGCCGAGGGCTTCCTCGTCCAGACCGCCACCGACGGCCCGGCCGCGGTGGACGCCGCCGAGGCGTGGCAGCCCGACCTGATGGTCCTCGACGTGATGCTGCCGGGCTTCGACGGCCTGGAGGTCTGCCGCCGGGTGCAGGCCCAGCGGCCGGTGCCCGTGCTGATGCTCACGGCGCGCGACGACGAGACGGACATGCTGGTCGGTCTCGGGGTCGGCGCGGACGACTACATGACGAAGCCGTTCTCGATGCGCGAGCTGGCGGCCCGGGTGCACGTCCTGCTGCGCCGGGTCGAGCGGGCCGCGCTGGCGGCGGTCACCCCGCGCAGCGGGATCCTGCGGCTCGGCGAGCTGGAGATCGACCACGCGCAGCGCCGGGTCCGGGTCAAGGCGGAGGACGTGCACCTCACGCCGACCGAGTTCGACCTGCTGGTCTGCCTGGCGAACACCCCGCGGGCCGTGCTCTCCCGGGAGCAGCTGCTCGCCGAGGTGTGGGACTGGGCCGACGCCTCCGGGACGCGGACGGTCGACAGCCACATCAAGGCGCTGCGCCGGAAGATCGGCGCGGAGCGGATCCGTACGGTCCACGGGGTCGGCTACGCCCTGGAGACCCCGGCGCCATGAGCCCGTGGCGGCGCGGCGGCCCGCAGGAGCGGCCGGCGGGGGCCCGGACCGTCCCGGCGCCGCCCGGCGGAGCCTCCGAGGTCCCGGGCCCCCGGGAGCCCGGCCACGCACCGGACACCGCCGGCCCCCCGATCGGCCACGCCCCGGACCACGGCGGCCGCCCGGCCACGCCCCCCGCCGGGAAGCACCCCGCCTGGAAGCGGACCCTCCGGCGCTGGGCCGGCCTCGGCAGTCTGACGATCTCGATCAAGACGAAGCTGAGCACCCTCGTCGTCGTCTCGGTCCTGATCACCACCGGTCTGATGCTGATGGCCTTCCACAGCAAGACCGAGGTCCGCTTCATCACCATCTTCACGATGATCGCCACGCTGCTGATCACCCAGTTCGTGGCCCACGGCCTGACCGCCCCGCTGGACGAGATGAACAAGGTCGCGCGCGGTATCTCGCACGGCGACTACACCCGCCGGGTGCGGGGCGCCGACCGGCGGGACGAGCTGGGCGACCTGGCGTCCACCATCAACCGCATGGCGGACGATCTGGAGGCCGTGGACCGGCACCGCAAGGAGCTGGTCGCCAATGTCTCGCACGAGCTGCGCACCCCGATCGCCGCGCTGCGCGCCGTGCTGGAGAACGTGGTCGACGGGGTGTCCGCGGCCGATCCCGAGACGATGCGCACCGCGCTGAAGCAGACCGAGCGGCTGGGGCGGCTGGTCGAGACGCTGCTCGACCTGTCCCGGCTGGACAACGGCGTGCTGCCGCTGAGGGCCCGGCGCTTCGAGGTGTGGCCGTATCTGTCCGGGGTGCTGAAGGAGGCCAACCTCGCCTCCTCGCAGCGCGGTCTCGCCTCCGGCTCCGGCCACCACACCCGTACCGACGTGCATCTGCACCTGGACGTCTCGCCGCCCGAGCTGACCGCGCACGCGGACGCGGAGCGGCTGCACCAGGTGGTGGCGAATCTCATCGACAACGCGGTGAAGCACTCGCCCCCGCACGGCCGGGTCACGGTGCGGGCCCGGCGCGGCTTCGGCCGGGAGTCCCTGGAGCTGGAGGTCCTGGACGAGGGCCCGGGCATCCCGGAGCAGGAGCGGCACAAGGTCTTCGAGCGGTTCAACCGGGGCCGGGTCGCGTCCCCGCACGGTCCGGGCAGCGACGGCGGCACCGGACTGGGGCTGGCCATCGCGCGCTGGGCCGTCGATCTGCACGGCGGGCGGATCGGGGTGGCCGAATCTGCACGCGGTTGCCGGATTCGCGTCACCCTTCCGGGGATCCCCGCACCACGAGGTTGACGTAGGGTTCGAACCGGAGCGCCTGGTTCATCGTGCTGATGACCGAGGCGGGTGAAAGGCTGCAGGCCAGCGCGGTGCAGTCGCGGGTCGGCGTACCCTGACACAAGCGGAACCGGACTTGTTTCCCGCCAATCACAGCCCCGAAACCCGCCTTTCGGTGTGACTTGCGCGACGATGCCCTGCCCGGCCTGCACCTCCCGGCCAGGGAGGCGTAGCCTTTATTTCCGCTGTCCATCACCTTGCGAAGCGGAAGAGGGCGGTTCTCGCCGTGTCGTCTCAGTCCCCCAGTAACGCGAGCCTTCAGGCCGACCAAGGCGCGCAGGGCCAGAACCCTGCCGCCGCGTTCGGAGCCAACGAGTGGCTCGTCGACGAGATCTACCAGCAGTACCTCCAGGATCCGAATTCGGTCGACCGTGCCTGGTGGGACTTCTTCGCCGACTACAAGCCGGGAGCCGGCGCGGCGGACAAGGACAAGGCGGCCGAGCCCGCCGCCACGGTCCCCACCCCGGCCGCGGCCGCGCCCGCCGCCCAGCCCGCGGCGCCCGCCCAGGCCGCCCCGGCGAAGGCCGCCCCCGCGCAGTCGAAGCCCGCCCCGGCCGCTTCCGCCGCCAAGCCCGCGGCAGCCGCTCCGGCGAAGGCCGCGCCCGCTCCCCAGGCCGCCGCCCCGGCGAAGGCCGAGGCGGAGCCCGCCGAGGCGCCCGCCGGCCCCGAGCTGGTGACCCTGCGCGGCCCGGCCGCCGCGGTCGCGAAGAACATGAACGCCTCGCTGGAGCTGCCCACGGCCACCTCCGTGCGCGCGGTCCCGGTGAAGCTGCTCTTCGACAACCGCATCGTCATCAACAACCACCTCAAGCGCGCCCGGGGCGGGAAGATCTCCTTCACCCACCTCATCGGGTACGCGATGGTGCAGGCCATCAAGGCCATGCCGTCGATGAACTGGTCCTTCGCGGAGAAGGACGGCAAGCCGACGCTGGTCAAGCCGGAGCACGTCAACTTCGGCCTGGCGATCGACCTGGTGAAGCCGAACGGCGACCGCCAGCTCGTCGTCGCCGGCATCAAGAAGGCCGAGACCCTCAACTTCTTCGAGTTCTGGCAGGCGTACGAGGACATCGTCCGCCGCGCCCGCAACAACAAGCTGACGATGGACGACTTCACCGGCGTCACCGTCTCGCTGACCAACCCCGGCGGCCTCGGCACCGTGCACTCGGTCCCGCGTCTGATGCCCGGTCAGTCGGTCATCATGGGCGTCGGTTCGATGGACTACCCGGCCGAGTTCCAGGGCACCTCCCAGGACACCCTGAACAAGCTGGGCATCTCCAAGGTGATGACCCTCACCTCCACGTACGACCACCGGGTCATCCAGGGCGCCGCCTCCGGCGAGTTCCTGCGCATCGTCGCGGGCCTCCTCCTCGGCGAGGACGGCTTCTACGACGACATCTTCGAGTCCCTGCGCATCCCCTACGAGCCGGTCCGCTGGCTCAAGGACATCGACGCCTCGCACGACGACGACGTCACCAAGGCCGCGCGGGTCTTCGAGCTGATCCACTCCTACCGGGTCCGCGGCCACGTCATGGCCGACACCGACCCGCTGGAGTACCGCCAGCGCAAGCACCCCGACCTGGACATCACCGAGCACGGCCTCACCCTGTGGGACCTGGAGCGGGAGTTCGCGGTCGGCGGCTTCGCCGGCAAGTCGATGATGAAGCTCCGCGACATCCTCGGCGTGCTGCGCGAGTCCTACTGCCGCACCACCGGCATCGAGTTCATGCACATCCAGGACCCGAAGCAGCGCAAGTGGCTGCAGGACCGGGTGGAGCGCGCGCACTCCAAGCCGGAGCGCGAGGAGCAGCTGCGCATCCTGCGCCGGCTGAACGCGGCCGAGGCCTTCGAGACCTTCCTGCAGACCAAGTACGTCGGCCAGAAGCGCTTCTCGCTGGAGGGCGGCGAGTCGGTCATCCCGCTGCTGGACGCGGTCATCGACTCCGCCGCCGAGTCCCGCCTGGACGAGGTCGTCATCGGCATGGCCCACCGCGGCCGGCTGAACGTGCTGGCGAACATCGTCGGCAAGTCGTACGCGCAGATCTTCCGCGAGTTCGAGGGCAACCTCGACCCGAAGTCGATGCACGGCTCCGGCGACGTGAAGTACCACCTGGGCGCCGAGGGCACCTTCACCGGCCTGGACGGCGAGCAGATCAAGGTCTCCCTGGTCGCCAACCCCTCCCACCTGGAGGCCGTCGACCCGGTCCTGGAGGGTGTCGCCCGCGCCAAGCAGGACGTCATCAACAAGGGCGGCACGGACTTCACCGTCCTCCCGGTCGCCCTGCACGGCGACGCGGCCTTCGCCGGCCAGGGCGTCGTGGCCGAGACGCTGAACATGTCGCAGCTGCGCGGCTACCGCACCGGCGGCACGGTCCACATCGTCATCAACAACCAGGTCGGCTTCACCGCCGCCCCGGAGTCCTCGCGCTCCTCGATGTACGCCACGGACGTGGCCCGCATGATCGAGGCGCCGATCTTCCATGTGAACGGCGACGACCCGGAGGCCGTGGTCCGCGTCGCGCGGCTCGCCTTCGAGTTCCGCCAGGCGTTCAACAAGGACGTCGTGATCGACCTCATCTGCTACCGCCGCCGCGGTCACAACGAGGGCGACAACCCGCAGTTCACCAACCCGCAGATGTACAACCTGATCGACAAGAAGCGCTCGGTGCGCAAGCTCTACACCGAGTCGCTGATCGGTCGCGGCGACATCACCCTCGAAGAGGCGGAGCAGGCGCTCCAGGACTTCCAGGGCCAGCTGGAGAAGGTGTTCGCGGAGGTCCGCGAGGCCACCAGCCACCCGGCCCCGGCCCATGTCCCGGACGCGGAGCCGGAGTTCCCGGTCGCCGTGACCACGGGCGTGTCCCAGGAGGTCGTCAAGCGGATCGCCGAGTCCCAGGTCAGCATCCCGGACCACATCACGGTCCACCCGCGGCTGCTGCCGCAGATGCAGCGGCGCGCGGCCTCCGTCGAGGACGGCACCATCGACTGGGGCATGGGCGAGACCCTGGCCATCGGCTCCCTGCTGATGGAGGGCACCCCGGTGCGCCTCTCCGGCCAGGACACCCGCCGCGGCACCTTCGGCCAGCGCCACGCGGTCCTGGTGGACCAGGAGACCGGCGAGGACTACACCCCGCTGCTCTACCTGACCGAGGACCAGGCCCGCTACAACGTCTACGACTCGCTCCTCAGCGAGTACGCGGCGATGGGCTTCGAGTACGGCTACTCACTGGCCCGCCCGGACGCGCTGGTCATGTGGGAGGCCCAGTTCGGTGACTTCGTCAACGGCGCGCAGACCGTCGTGGACGAGTTCATCTCCTCGGCCGAGCAGAAGTGGAGCCAGCACTCCGGCGTCACCCTGCTGCTGCCGCACGGCTACGAGGGCCAGGGCCCGGACCACAGCTCGGCCCGGCCCGAGCGCTTCCTCCAGATGTGCGCGCAGGACAACATGACGGTCGCGATGCCGACCCTGCCGTCGAACTACTTCCACCTGCTGCGCTGGCAGGTCCACAACCCGCACCACAAGCCGCTGATCGTCTTCACCCCGAAGTCGATGCTGCGCCTGAAGGCGGCGGCGTCGAAGGTGGAGGAGTTCACCTCGGGCGGCTTCCGCCCGGTGATCGGGGACACCGCGGTCGAATCGGGCGCCGTCGACCCGGCCGCCGTGCGGAAGGTCGTCTTCTGCGCGGGCAAGGTCTACTACGACCTCGACGCCGAGCGGAAGAAGCGCGGCGCGACGGACACCGCGATCATCCGGCTGGAGCGCCTGTACCCGCTGCCGGGCGCCGAGCTCCAGGCCGAGATCGCCAAGTACCCGAACGCCGAGAAGTACCTGTGGACGCAGGAGGAGCCGGCGAACCAGGGTGCCTGGCCGTTCATCGCGCTCAACCTGATCGACCACCTGGACCTGGCCGTCGGCGCGGACATCCCGGGTGCGGAGCGCCTGCGGCGGATCTCGCGTCCGCACAGCTCCTCGCCGGCCGTGGGCTCGAAGAAGCGCCACGAGCAGGAGCAGGAGCAGCTGGTCAACGAGGTGTTCGACGCCTGACCGGCGCCCCGGACGGCACGGTGTGACGGGCCCGGCACCCCTCGGGGGGTGCCGGGCCCCGTGCGTGCGGGAGGGCGGCACGGCCCCCGCCGGGCAGTCGATACGCTGTGCGCATGTACTTCACCGACCGCGGTATCGAGGAACTGGAGAAGCGGCGCGGCGAGGAGGAGGTCACCTTCGAGTGGCTCGCCGAGCAGCTCCGCACGTTCGTCGATCTCAACCCCGACTTCGAGGTCCCCGTCGAGCGCCTGGCCACCTGGCTGGCCCGGCTGGACGACGAGGACGAGGACGAGTAGCCGCCGGGTCCGCCGTTCCGGCCCGGCGACCCCGAGCCGGGCCCCGGCATCCGGCCCCCGGCTCAGGGGCGCCGGGCCGCGATCCGGGCGTACGCGAGCGTCAGCGCGCCGTGGGCGGTCAGCAGGGACCCCGCCACCACCCAGCCAGCGCTGCGGCAGCGCACCCCCCAGAGGACCAGCGGCAGCCCGGCCGTGAGCTGGACGGTGCCGAGCAGGCGGGCGGCCGGGCCGTGCAGCCACGGTTCGAGCGCGCCCTCGGTCACGGCGTCCCGCCAGTCCAGCCGGTCGAGGTGCTCCGCGCCCGCCGCGCGGGCGGCGCCACGCAGCCGGTCCGCCGGCTCCCCGGCCGACAGCCCCGCGGGGAGGGCGAGCCCGGTGCGGGTCAGCACCCCGAGGACGCCGGTGAGCCGCGCCCGGGCGTCGGACTCGGGGTCCGGCCGGGTGAGCGGCTCCAGCGCCTGGAGGTCGAGGACGGGGTCGAGCCCGAGCCGTGTGGCGAAGGTCCGCATCGCCTCGTCCTCACCGGCCGGGGTGCCGTCGGCGAGCCAGACGTAGCCGACCGGGCGGCGGAAGCCGGACGCGAGGGTGAACCCGGCCCGGTCGCCGTCCCACCACAGGGCGAGCACCGGCCGGTCCACGGCGACGGCCACGGCGGACGCCCAGCCGGCGGCCACCGCGTCGACCGCCTCACCGCTCTTCGCCCAGGGCCTGCCCTCGGGGACCACGGCCGTCCAGCCCTCGCCCGCCGGGGCGAGGAGCACGGGCTCGCGCAGCAGCAGGGCCGCCGGGCGCACATCCACGGGGGCGGCGCGGCACAGCAGGAGGGCTCCGGTGGCCAGGACGGTCATGCGGCCCAGGCTAGGCACCTTCCCACCGGCCCCGCCCGGTCCACGGGGCCCTTCGGGCGAACACCTTCCCGGCGCGGGCCTGGCGGACCCGCGGCGCAGGCCGCGCCGGGCGGGGCCGGGAGGACGGCCCTTGACATCACCCGGCCGCGATATATCGTGTTGAGCCAGGAGACGCGATATGTTGCGTCGTGGCCGGCCCCGGGAGGTCAGCACCATGGCAGAGACGGCATGGGAAGTCGCCGAGCCGCAGAAACTCACCTTCGACGAGCCGGTGACCGCCCTGCGCGTCCGGATCGTCGACGGAACGGTCAACGTCGTGGGCACCGAGGAGGGTTCCGCGCGGCTGGAGGTCTCCGCGATCGAGGGACCGCCGCTGCGCGTCACCCGGCGGGGCTCCACCCTGACCGTCGCGTACGACGACGTGCCCTGGAAGACCCTCCTCAAATGGCTCGACCCGAACGGCGGCCCGCGCCGGGCCGTGGTCTCCCTCGCGGTGCCCGCGGGCGCCTCGGTGGAGGTCGGGACGGTCGGGGCGGGCGCGGTCGTCTCGGGGGTGCGCGGCACCACCACCGTGCGCGGGGTCAGCGGCGACACCACCCTGGTCGGGCTCTCCGGCCGGGTCCGCGCGGAGACCGTCTCCGGCAGCGTGGAGGCGCAGGCCCTCACCGGGGACCTCGGCTTCCACTCCGTCTCCGGGGACCTCACCGTGATCGAGGGCTCGGGCTCCACCGTCCGGGCCGAGTCGGTCAGCGGTGACATGGTCCTCGACCTCGGCTCCCCCGGGGTCCCCGCCGACATCCGGCTGACCACCGTCTCCGGGGAGGTCGCCGTGCGGCTCCCGCACCAGGCCGGCGTCCGGGTCGAGGCGAACACCGCCGGCGGCGCCGTGTCCAACGCCTTCGACGAGCTGCGCGTCGGCGGCCAGTGGGGCAGCCGGCAGATCACCGGCACCCTCGGGGACGGCGCGGGCACCCTCCGGGCCACCACCGTCTCCGGTTCCCTCGCGCTGCTGCGCAGGCCGCCGACCGAGGAGGACGAGGCGCACACGGACGGCGCCCCGACCGGAAAGGTTCTCTGACATGCCCCCCGTTTTCGCCCACGGCAGGCTCCGGCTCTATCTGCTGAAGCTGCTCGACGAGGCCCCGCGCCACGGCTACGAGGTCATCCGCCTGCTGGAGGAGCGCTTCCAGGGGCTCTACGCGCCGAGCGCCGGCACCGTGTATCCCCGGCTGGCCAAGCTGGAGGCGGAGGGCCTGGTCACCCACGCCACCGAGGGCGGCCGCAAGGTGTACTCGATCACCGACGCGGGCCGCGCCGAACTCGCCGGCCGCAGCGGTGAACTCGCCGATCTGGAGCTGGAGATCCGCGAGTCCGTCTCGGAGCTGGCCGCGGAGATCCGCGACGACGTGCGCGGCGCGGCGGGCAAGCTGCGCAGCGAGATGCGGGCCGCGGCGGACCGCAGCCGCGGCCGGGGCACGGGCGGGGCGGGCCCCTTCGGCGACCTGGGCCTCGGCGACCTGGCCGGTGACAAGGAGTCCTGGCAGACCGCCAAGGAGGAGCTGCGGCGGGCCAAGCAGGAGTGGAAGGAGCAGGCGCGGCGGGCGAAGGAGGAGTCCCGCCGCGCCCGCGAGGACGCCCGGCAGGCCCGTCGCCAGGCGAAGGAGGCCCAGGAGAACGCACAGGAGGAACTGCGGCGGATCGCCCGCCAGGTCCAGGAGCAGGTCCAGGACCACTTCGCGCGCGGCGACTGGCCGGCGGGGGTGCGCGAGGGGCTCGCCGACCTGGCCGGGCTGTTCGGCGGCCCCACGGGGGCGACCAACCGGCGGCCGACGGCCCCCGAAGCCGCCCCGGCGGACCCGGACCCGGACTGGGGCCGGGACGCGGTGGCCGAGGACTCCACCGACCCGGCACGGGACCTGGAACGGCTCCTCGACCGCTTCCGCGACGACATCCGCGACGCCTCCCGCGACCACGGTGTGACCCCGGCCCAGCTCGCCGAGGCCCGCCGCCACCTCTCCACGGCGGCGGCCCGCATCGCGGCCCTGCTGGCCACCCCGCCCCGGGACGCCGGCACGCCCTGACCCGGGCGGGCTCCAAGCGGCGCACCGGCCCGTACGCCTACCCCGCGCCGCCGGGGCGGGCGGTCACCTCCACGTGCGCGCCGGGCACGGCGTACACCCGCACGGTGGCGGCCCGGTCCGGGCGTGCGCCGGGGTCCGGGGTCCGGGCGAGGCCCTTGACGGCGAGGCGCCAGCCCCCGGGGCGCGGCGGCAGGGACACCTCGGTGACGCCCGCCCGGGCCCGGTAGGCGAGCCGGTAGACGGCCCGCTCCGGGTCCCACGCGGCGGTCGGTCCGGTGCCGGCGACGGCCGGGGCGTAGGGGGTGGCCGTCCGCTCCTTGTTGGTCAGGAAGCGGCCCTCCGCGTCGAGGGCGCAGTAGCCGCCGCCGTAGCACCACACATAGCCCGCCCAGCCGGAGCCGTAGCGGTCCAGGGAGGCGAGGGCGTCCCGGTAGAAGCGGCCCATGTGCGGCAGGGCGTTGTTGAGCGGGCCCCACTCCCCCACCACGACGGGCACCCGGTGGGCGCGCGGATAGCGGGTGACGGCCGCCTCGTACGCCTCGATCCAGCCGGCCGAGGGGTCGTAGTCGGCGCCCGCCTCCATCGCGGTGTTGTAGAAGTGGGGCGCGTAGACGACGCGGCGGTCGTGGATGCGGCCGAGGCCGGTGGGGACGCCCTCGCCGACGATGGGCGTGGGCTCGACGAAGAGCCAGGTGTGCGGGTCGACGGAGCGCACCGCCCGCGCCAGCCGGTTGTACATCGGGGTGAGCTGCTCGCGCTCGATCCGGCGGGCGGCCGTCGGCAGGTCCTCGCCCGCCCGCAGCTCGCCCATGGGCTCGTTGATCAGGTCGTAGCCGATGACGGCGGGGTGGTCGCGGAACCGTTCGGCGAGCACCCGCCACATGCGCTCCTGGGCGCGCCGCAGGTCCGGGTCCTCGTAGAGGTGGGTGAACGCCCGCTGCACGGCGGGCTCGAAGTACTCGGCGAACCAGTCGTCGGGGTGCGGGGCGAACGGCAGCCCGTCGGTCCTGGTCGCCCACGCGGGGATGCCGCGGTGGCCGAAGGCGGGCCCGAAGACGTCCTGGTGGGCGTCGATCAGGACCTGGACGCGGTGCTTGTGCGCCCAGCCGAGGACGCGTTCGATCTTCCGGAGGTACGCCTCGCTGTACTGGCCGCGGCGGGGCTCCAGGTCGTCCCAGAAGACCAGCAGCCGGGCGAAGTTGAAGCCGTGGGCGCGCAGGTCGCGGAAGTGGCGCTCGGTGATCGCGGTCAGGGCGTCCTCGCCGCGTCCGGACTTGTCCTCGACGTTCCAGCCGCGCAGGGTCAGGACCCGGCCCCGGTCGTCGGTGAGCGGCGGGATGCCGTCCGGGGCGGTTTCGCGGGCCTGGGCGGTGTCGCGGGCGTGGGCGGTGTCGCGGGCGTGGGCGGGCGGGGCGCCGAACAGGAGAGCGGCGACGCAGACGAGGACGGCGAGCAGACGGCGGTGCATGGGACCTCCGGCACGGTCGGTCGTGCGTACGACGGTGCCGGAGATCCCATCAAAGGGTCTGACGGGGCATCAAGGGTTGGTCAGCACAATCTTTCCGAAGAGGTCCCCGGAGGCGATCCGCTCGAAGCCCTCCCGGGCCCGGTCCAGCGGCAGCACCCCGTCGATCACCGGGCGGACGCCGGTCGCCGCGCAGAAGGACAGCAGGTCCTCCAGCTCGTCCTTGGAGCCCATGGTGGAGCCGACGACCTTCAGCTCCAGGAAGAAGATCCGGGTCAGCTCCGCGTGCGAGGGCCGGTCGCCGCTGGTGGCGCCGGAGATGACCAGGGTGCCGCCGGGGCGGAGGGACTTGACGGAGTGCGACCAGGTCGCGGCCCCGACGGTCTCCATCACGGCGTCCACCCGGTGCGGCAGCCGCGCGTCCGGCTCGAAGGCGTCCTCCGCGCCCAGCTCGACGGCCCGCTTCCGCTTGGCCTCGTCGCGGCTGGTGGCGTAGACCCGCAGCCCGGCGGCCTTGCCGAGGACGATCGCGGCGGTGGCGACCCCGCCGCCCGCGCCCTGCACGAGGACCGAGTCGCCGGGCCGGACACCGGCGTTGGTGAAGAGCATCCGGTACGCGGTCAGCCAGGCCGTCGGCAGACAGGCGGCCTGCTCGAAGGACAGCTCCTTCGGCTTGGGCAGCACGTTCCAGGTGGGGACGCTCACCTGCTCGGCGAAGGTGCCCTGGTAGCGCTCGGTGAGGATGGAACGGGGCTCGTCGGGGCCCACGCCGTGGCCGCTCTGCCCGATGACGGAGTGGAGGACGACCTCGTTGCCGTCCTCGTCGACCCCGGCGGCGTCGCAGCCGAGGATCATCGGCAGCTTGTCCTCCGAGAGCCCTACGCCCCGCAGCGACCACAGGTCGTGGTGGTTGAGGGAGGCGGCCCTCACGGTCACGGTCGTCCAGCCGGGACGGGCCTTCGGCGCGGGGCGTTCCCCCAGTTCGAGGCCGTTCAGGGGCTGGTCGCGGTCGATACGGGCGGCGTAGGCGGCGAACATGGCCCCGAGCGTAGGGCGACGGGGTGCGTGGCGGAACCACACACCGGTGTGACACGCATCCCGTGACGTGCCCCTGCCGACCGGGGCCGCCCGGGCGGCGGGCGACGACCTCGCCCCGCCACGGGGCCGGGTCCGCACCCGGCCGGTCGTGGGCCCGCCCCGCCGAGCCGGGACCGACCCACGCCCCATCCGCACCCCCCGCACGCCGAGCCGGGACCGACCCACGCCCCATCCGCACCCCCCGCACGCGGAGGCGGGACCGACCCACGCCCGGCCGCAGGCCCCCACGCCGAGGCGGGACCGGCTCACGCCCGGCCGCAGGCCCCCACGCCGAGGCGGGACCGGCTCACGCCCGGCCGCAGGGCGCGGTGCGCGGGCAGCGGGGCGCCCGCTCGGGCGGCCCCCTGCCGCACGCCGGGCCCGCCCGGGGCACCGGGTGGGGTACCCCGGGCCCGCCCGGGGCACCCCACCCGCACGCGGAACGGGCCGCATCCGATGCGGATGCGGCCCGTTCCCGTGCCCCGTACGCGGCGCGCCTGCACGCCCCCCGCGCCTCAGCGGCGCGCGACGCCCTCCGCGCGCGCGGTCGCGGCCACCGCCGCGGTGACCGCCGGGGCGACCCGCTCGTCGAACGGCGAGGGGATGACGTAGTCCGCCGACAGGTCGTCACCGACGACGTCCGCCAGCGCGTTGGCCGCCGCGATCTTCATGCCCTCCGTGATGCGGGAGGCCCGCACCTGGAGCGCGCCCGCGAAGATGCCGGGGAACGCGAGGACGTTGTTGATCTGGTTCGGGTAGTCCGAACGGCCGGTGGCCACGACCGCCGCGTACTTGTGCGCGACGTCCGGGTGGACCTCCGGGTTCGGGTTGGCCATCGCGAAGACGAACGCGCCCGGGGCCATCGAGGCGACGGCCTCCTCCGGCACGGTGCCGCCGGAGACGCCGATGAACACGTCCGCACCGGCGAGCGCCGTCTCCAGCGGGCCGGACAGACCCGCCCGGTTGGTCAGCTCGGCCAGCTCCCGCTTGACCGGCGTGAGGTCCGCCCGGTCGCTGCTGACGATGCCCTTGCGGTCCGCGACCGCCACGTCGCCGATGCCGGCCTCCAGCAGGAACTTGGCGATGGCCACACCGGCCGCGCCCGCCCCGGAGATGACCGCGCGCAGCTCGCCCAGGCCGCGCCCGGTGAGCCGGGCGGCGTTGCGCAGGGCGGCCAGGGTCACGATCGCGGTGCCGTGCTGGTCGTCGTGGAAGACGGGGATGTCCAGGCGCTCCTGGAGCTTGCGCTCGATCTCGAAGCACCGGGGGGCCGAGATGTCCTCCAGGTTGACGCCGCCGAAGGAGGGGGCGAGCCGGACGACGGTGTCGACGATCTCGTCCGCGTCGGTGGTCGCCAGCGCGATCGGGACCGCGTCCACGCCGCCGAACTGCTTGAAGAGGATCGCCTTCCCCTCCATGACCGGAAGAGACGCCTCCGGCCCGATGTCGCCGAGGCCGAGCACCGCGGTCCCGTCCGTCACGACGGCCACGACCTGGGACTTCCAGGTGTAGTCGTGGACGAGGTCGGGCTGCTCGGCGATTGCGGTGCACACCTTGGCGACGCCCGGTGTGTACGCGAGTGACAGGTCGTCCTTGTCCCGCACCGGCACAGTGGCCTGGACGGCCATCTTGCCGCCGCGGTGGAGCGCGAAGGCCGGATCGAAGGGCTCGTCGGCACCCTCCGTGTCGGCGCTGTCGCTGCGAGGATTGACGATCTCCGCTGCCATGGGTTGACCCCTTAAGTCTTCATCAGTTGAGGGTGGCCACTCCTGGTTGAGGAGCGGTGGGCGGGCACCGCGTCCGAACCCTGCGCCAGGCGGTTGGCCCGCCTTGGCAGGGTGTGTCTCGCACGCGCGGGCGCGCCGCACAACGCGCCCTGAGCCCCGGATGAGGGGTGTAAGGATCCTTCTTACCGGACAGACCTCACCGTCAGCGAGTCGTTTTCGTCCAGGTGACGCGGCTCATAGCCGGTAACCCGGGCGTCTCTCCCGGTCCGGTGGAATCCGCCCAGAAGGCCCATCGGCGGGAGATCTTCCGGCAGGAAGCCGGAGTCTCGGCAAAGATGCGGCCTTGTTGCACCGACCACCGAGGTTCCGATGTGTCCCGTTACCCGATTTTGACATGCGTGGCCCCCTGAATGGGCTAGTCCGAATGGCAAGATGCCGAAAACGAACAGGGTCGCGACACTCGAAGGAGAGTGCACGACCTTCTGGCACACCCCTCTACACACGCCGGAGGACCCCGATCATGACCGCACGCACCCCCCGTCGCACGACTGCCGCCAGGTCCCGTCTCGCCGCAGTCGGCGCGATCGCGGTCGCCGGCGCCCTGACCCTCTCGGCCTGCGGCGACCAGACCGACGGCGGCTCCAGCGAGGAGACGAAGACCGGCGCGGCCTCCACTGCGCCCCTCGCGGACAAGCTGCCGAAGGCGATCAAGGACAAGGGTGTCATCACCGTCGGCTCGGACATCGCTTACGCGCCCATGGAGTTCATGGACGAGAACAACAAGCCGGCCGGTGTCGACATCGACCTCGCCAACGCCCTGGGCGAGGTCCTCGGGGTGAAGTTCCAGTTCGAGAACGCCACCTTCGACCAGCTCGTGCTCGGCATGAACAACGGCCGCACCGATGTCGTCATGTCCTCCATGACCGACACCAAGGAGCGCCAGCAGGGCGCGAGCGAGGACGCCAAGGGCGGCGCCGACTTCGTGAACTACTTCAAGGCCGGCTCGGCGCTGCTGGTCCAGAAGGGCAACCCCAAGAACGTCAACTCGCTGGACGACCTGTGCGGCCTCACCGTCGCCGCCCAGCGCGGCACCGCCAACGAGACGCTGCTCAAGGACCAGCAGAAGAAGTGCGGTGACAAGAAGATCAAGGAGTTCATCTCCGACCAGGACACCGACTCGATCACCCAGCTCCAGACCAAGCGCGCCGACGCCGTGATCACCGACTTCCCGGTCGCGCTCTACAACGAGCTGAACGCCGGCGGCGGCAAGCTGTTCCAGGTCGTGGGCGACCAGATCGACGCGGCCCCGTACGGCATCGCCGTCAGCAAGAAGAACCCCGAGCTGCGCGACGCCGTCCAGGCCGCCCTCCAGAAGATCATCGACGACGGCACCTACGGCGAGGCGCTCAAGAAGTGGAAGGCCGAGTCGGGCGCCATCGAGAAGGCCACGGTCAACGCCGGGCAGTGAGCCGGCGCCTGAGGACCCCTCCCTACGTAAGGCAGCAACTCCGTGACTGACCCCCTCGACAAGGTCCCCGGCGACGTCCCACCGGACGGCGACGGGGGCTCGTCCCCCCTCAAGACCGCCTCGGCGGCCCCGGAGATGATCAAGGCCATCCCCGTCCGGCACTACGGGCGCTGGATCAGCGCCGCGATCGTGCTGGCGCTGGTCGCCCTCCTGGTGAACGCGTTCGCCGGGGCGAACATCCAGTGGAGCGTCGTCGGTGAGCAGATCACCAACGGCACCTTCGCCCGGGGCGCCTGGGAGACGCTCAAGATCACCATCTACTCGATGCTGATCGGTGTCGTGCTCGGCACGATCCTCGCGGTGATGAGGCTGTCGCCGAACCCGGTGCTCTCCTCCGTAGCCTGGGCGTACATCTGGTTCTTCCGCGGCACCCCGGTGCTGGTCCAGATCCTGCTGTGGTTCAACCTCTCGATCGTCTTCGAGTACCTCGACCTCGGGTTCTTCTACAAGGACGAGATGAACCAGGTGATGACGCCGTTCGTCGCCGCGCTGCTCGCCCTGGGTCTCAACGAGGCCGCCTACATGGCCGAGATCTGCCGGGCCGGCATCCAGTCCGTCGACTCGGGCCAGACCGAGGCGGCGCACGCGCTGGGCATGAAGGGCGGCAAGACGATGCGCCGTATCGTGCTCCCCCAGGCGATGCGCGTGATCATCCCGCCGACGGGCAACGAGTTCATCAACATGCTCAAGACGTCCTCGCTGGCCTTCGCCATCGGGTACGGGGAGCTGTTCCTCCGCGGCCGCGAGTTCGGGTCCCGGACCCTCGCGATCATGGAGGGCTACATCGTGGTCTCCCTGTGGTACCTGGCCCTGACGACCGTGTTCACGATCGGCCAGTACTACCTGGAGCGCTACTACGCCCGCGGCGCGAACCGCCAGCTGCCGCCCACGCCGCTCCAGCGGCTCCGGGCCCAGCTCACCTCGTTCCGCGTGCCGAGCAAGGTGGGAGGGACGACCGTATGACGTCCACGACGGCACATCCGATGGTCAAGGCGGAGGGCGTCCACAAGTCCTTCGGCCACGTCAAGGTGCTCCAGGGCATCGACCTCGAGGTCGCCCCGCGTGAGGTGTTCTGCCTGGTCGGCCCGTCCGGCTCCGGCAAGTCCACCTTCCTGCGGTGCATCAACCACCTGGAGAAGATCAACGGCGGCCGGCTCTCGGTCGACGGCCAGCTGGTCGGCTACCGCCAGAAGGGCGACAAGCTCTACGAGCTGAAGGACAGCGAGGTCGCGGCCCAGCGCCGGGACATCGGCATGGTCTTCCAGCGCTTCAACCTCTTCCCGCACATGACGGCGCTCGCGAACGTCATGGAGGCCCCGATCCAGGTCAAGGGCGAGTCCAAGGCCGTCGCCCGGGCCCGCGCGGAGAAGCTGCTCGACCGGGTCGGCCTCGCGGACAAGGCGGGGAACTACCCGTCCCAGCTCTCCGGCGGCCAGCAGCAGCGCGTGGCGATCGCCCGCGCGCTCGCGATGGAGCCGAAGCTGATGCTCTTCGACGAGCCGACCTCGGCCCTCGACCCGGAGCTGGTGGGTGACGTCCTCGACGTCATGCGCGGCCTCGCCGAGGACGGCATGACGATGATCGTCGTGACGCACGAGATGGGCTTCGCCCGGGAGGTCGGCGACTCGCTGGTCTTCATGGACGGCGGTGTGGTGGTCGAGTCCGGCCACCCGCGCGACGTCCTCGGCAACCCGCAGCACGACCGGACGAAGTCGTTCCTGTCGAAGGTGCTGTAGAGCGAGAGCGCCGAAGGCGCCCGGGCGCGGGACGCCACGGAGGGGCGGTACGGACCACGGGTCCGTACCGCCCCTCCGGCGTTCCTGCTCCTGCGTTTCCGCTCCGGCGTTCCCTGCTCCGGTCCGCGTGCTCCGGCGCGCGGGGGCGGCCGCGCGGGGGCTACTTCACCGCCAGCACCAGCGCGTCGCTCGGGGACGCCCAGACCGTCCGCGCCTCGCCGAAGCCCGCCGCGCGGAGGGTGTCCGCGTGCCAGGTGGCGGAGGGGGTGTCGCCGTCCGCGTGCTCGCCGTAGATGCGGAAGCGCTCGGCGGTGGGCGCGGCGAGGGCCGGGTCCGCGGCGGCCAGGGCCCACCATTCGGCCCAGTCGACCGCGCCGGCCTCGCGGGCGCGGTCCATCGCGGCGTGGCGGTGGGCGGACTCGGCGGCGTTGATCCGGGGCGTGGCCGGGTCCTTCATCCGGTCCGCGTTCATGAACACGCCGTCCGGCCGGACCAGCCCCGCGAGCTGCCCGTACAGCACGGCCAGCGGCTCGCTGTGCAGCCAGTGCAGCGCGGTCGCCGTGAGCACCGCGTCGTACGAGGGGTACGGGAGGGCCGACGTCCACTCCGGGTCCTTGAGGTCGGCGGTCACGAAGGTGACCCGCTCGTCCCCGGCGAAGTGGCCGCGGGCGATGGTGAGCAGCGCCGGGTCGAGGTCGACGCCCGTGCTGACCGCGTCCGGGAACCTCGCCAGCAGCCGGTCCGTGATGCTTCCGGTGCCGCAGGCCAGGTCCAGGACCCGGGGCGCGGTGCCGACCGTCGCCTCGACCATGTCGAGCATGATCCGGAAGCGGTCCTCGCGGTCGGGCATGTACCACTCCTGCTGGCGGTCCCAGCTCTCCTGCCACGCCCGCCAGTCGGTGCCGGCCTTCCCCGCCGGGCCCGTCCCCGCGCCCGGCCCCGCACCAGCCCCCGTCTCCGTTCCCGTACCGGTTGCCGTCTCCACCACCGGAACCCTCCCGTCCGTAATACCCTCGAAGCGATGGCGGCCGTTACGCCACCGTTACGCCGACAGTAGACCGTCCCCGTAAGGACTACAAGTGGAACTGGCCCATTACTCGGATTACGCGGTGCGCCTGGTGAACACCGAGGAGCCGGTCCGCGAGAAGGACTCGCTGACCTCGGTCGAGGCCGTGCGCGAGCTGTTCGGCGCCTCCCAGCAGGCGGCCCGGCGGGCCACCGAGGCGGACCTGTCCCGGTTCCGCGGGGTCCGGGCACGGCTGCGGGCCGTGTTCACCGCGGCGGACGAGGGCGAGGAGACCCGGGCCGTGGACCTGCTGAACTCCCTGATGCTGGAGTACCCCGTCAGCCCGCAGATCTCCGGCCACGACTTCCGCGACGACGACGGCCGGCCGCTCTGGCACATGCACCTCGCCGACCACCCGTCGAACGCGACCGCGGGATACGCGGCCATCGCCGCGATGGGCCTCGCCTTCCACCTCACCGAGCACGGCGTCGACCGCCTCGGCCTCTGCCAGGCCGCGCCCTGCCGCAACGCCTATCTGGACACGTCCACCAACCGGTCCCGCCGCTACTGCTCCGACCGCTGTGCCACCCGGGCGAACGTCGCCGCCTACCGGGCCCGCAAGCGGCTGGAGACCGAGCGGTCCGCCAGCACCGGGCGCAGCGCCGAGACGACCCAGGACGCCACGTAGAGGGGGGTGCGGCGGCGCCCCGGCAGCATCGGCCGGTACCGGGCGCGCACCCGGGCGAGCACCAGCTCGTCCGGGACGGGCCCGAAGGCGCGGCTGTCCACGACCTCGTCGTCCGGGTTGTCGCCCAGCACCCACCAGCCGCCGGAGCGCCGCTCCACCAGCCGCTTCACGATGAGCAGGTCCTGCTGGAGCGGGTGGCGCAGCACCGCCACGTCCCCCGGGCGGACCTCCGCGCCGTGGTGCACCAGGAGCTGGTCGCCGTGCCGGAGCGTCGGATACATCGAACGCCCGGTCACCTCCGCGACGCCGAAAGGCGGTCGCGCCTGACGCACCTGCTCACTCATCGGGGCACCTCCGGGTCCACCGTACGTTCGGCCACGCGTCCCGTCCCGGCCCCGGACTTTTGTCCTAAGCCCCCGGGGGCACTCGGGAAATCACGCTTCTCACGGAGTAATGTCCCACCTGAGAAGACGATCACGAGGAAGGACAGCTTCATGCTCTCCCGCCTGTTCGCCCCCAAGGTGAAGGTCAGCGCCCACTGCGACCTGCCCTGCGGCGTCTACGACCCGGCCCAGGCCCGCATCGAAGCGGAGTCGGTCAAGGCCGTCCAGGAGAAGTACCAGGCCAACGAGGACCCCGAGTTCCGCACCCGCGCCGTCCTCATCAAGGAGCAGCGCGCGGAGCTCGCCAAGCACCATGTCTCGGTGCTCTGGAGCGACTACTTCAAGCCGCCGCACTTCGAGAAGTACCCCCAGCTCAACACGCTGGTGAACGAGACCCTCAAGGCCCTTTCGGCCGCCAAGGGTTCGACCGACCCGAAGACCGGTGAGAAGGCGCTGGAGCTCATCGCCGAGATCGACCGGATCTTCTGGGAGACGAAGAAGGCCTGACCTTCCGTCCCCGATCCGAAGGGGCACGACCGCCTGGCGGTCGTGCCCCTTCGGGCGTTAAACGGTACGAGCAACTATGGGAAGCTGCGAGACCCATGCCGCAAGCTCGTCCAGATGCTCGGGTTGCAGCCCGAGACGCGGGACGGGCTGAATGAGGAAGGTCGGCACTCCCCTGTTGGTGCGCTCCGTGGCCCAAGCGTGGTCGAGGTCTGTGAAGTCGTCGTCGATCCAGACGGCGGGAGCGTCACCGAGCCAGGCGTCGACGTGGTCGCGCTTCCAGAGGTAGCCGTTGGGGTGGCTGGTGGTGATCTGCGGGCGCGGGAGGTCGATGTAAGGCAGGGTAGGAAGGTTGAGGAGCGGGCCGATGAGGGCGGTGGCGTCCTGGCGCCAGCTGGTGCACCAGACCGGGGTGACCAGGCCGGTGCGGATCACGTCCATGAGCAGGCGGCCGTGGTCGGGGTGGAGCCAGACGGTGACCGGGTTGTCGGCGCTGCGGCCGGTGGGGACGACGTCGTGGCGGGCGTGGGTGGCCGGGGTCGAGCCGTCCGCGTTGGGGAAGGGTATGAGGACGCCGTCGATGTCGATGAGCAGGTAAGGCGGGCGCATCGGTCCTCCATAGTCCGGATGAACGCGGATGTCAGAGCTTGCGGGCGCGGATCAGCAAGGTGGTGGGCCAGTGGCCCATGCGGGGGTCGTGGAACTCCTGGGCCGAGGTGAGCCAGAAGCCCGCCCGGCTGAGGTGCTTCTCCCAGCGGTCCGTGGAGAACTCCCATCGGGCGATGGGGAGCCGGGTGCGGTCGGGAAGGGTGACGTAGTCGCGGCGGGGCCGGTCGTCGCCCGAGGGGCTTCGGCCACCACGCTGTGGGTGCGGGACGGAGAAGGCGAGCACTCGTCCGGGCGTGAGGCGTTGGGCGATGGTCGGCAGCAGGAGTTCAGGGGCGACCAGGCCGACGGCGCCGAAGACGGAGTAGATCGCGTCGAACTGCTCGTACTCGTCGGGGGCATGCAGGTAGTGCAGGGCGTGGCTGGCGACGAAGGTGAGGTTGTTCAACCGCCCGTAGTGGGAGCGGGCGCGGCGGACCTGCAGGCCGACCAGGTCGACGCCGGTGACGTGGGCGCCGATTGGGGTCTCCCCTGCTCGCGCGGAGCCGAGAGCTTGGGGAAGGGTGGCGAGGTGGGCGGCGTTGTGGCCGGGGCCGCAGCCGAGTTCCAGGAGTCGCTTGCCGCGTAGGTCGGGGCCGAGGATCTCTGCTCCGGGCCCTTGGCCGGGCCTCGTGGTCCATTCCATCCGCGCAGGCACGGAGAGGGGTTCGGCGAGTCCGGCGGCGGTGCGTTGGACGGCGTGGGCGTGCCAGGGGGATGCCTGGGCGAGCACGTCAGATCTCCAGGAGGTGGAGGACGTCGTTGAGGTGGCGGCGGACGGTCTTGAGGTAGGCGGGGTCGGTGGCCGGGTCGTTGATCCATCGGATGGCCTGCTCCATGAACCACTCGACGGCCCACATGCGGTGCCAGCCCAGGGCCCAGTTCTCGGCGGTGAGCCCGCCGCGCGGGGCGAGGGCGTCGGGGGTGCCGCCGGCGGTGACGTACTGCTCCAGGAAGACGCGCAGGCGCACGGGGTGCGGGGGTTCGATGGTGCCGTGCCAACTGGCGAGGTCGAGCAGGCCGGGGCCGGTGAAGGCGCGGGCGAAGTCGAGCAGCCGCCAGCCGCGCTTGCCGATGTGGAGGCTGGTGGGGTGGAACTCGGAGTGCACCCATCCGAACGGTTCCAACGTTGCTCCGGCCGAGCGGGCCTCGGCGGCTTGGGCGATTCGGTCGAGCGCGTCCTCGACGTCGTCGGTGTCCTGCCACCGGTCGGCCTTGCGCAGCTGTTCGAGGTGTTCCAGTGCCCGGGCGGGGAGCGTGCGCAGTCGGTCTTGGTCGAGGACGGGCAAGGGCGGGGCCGTACGGGTGCCGTGCAGGATCACGGCCGCGGCGACGCCGTCAAGGTCGTCGGCCTCCCGGGCGGTGGGGCCGAGGTCGTCCATCAGCATGCCGAGCCAACCGTCGCGGACGGCGGAGGCGTGGACTTGGGGGACGGGGACGCCGAGGGCATGGGCCAGGCGGAGGGACTGGTCCTCGCTGTCAAAGGGCTTCTTGGCGTACTTGAAGACGGCCGTGGAGCCGCCGGGGAAGGTCACGCGCTCAACGCCGGACATGGACCACACGCGTACCTCTTCCCGTACGGCGGTGGTCTGGCCGGTCGCGGTGAGCAGGTTGTCGAGGAGTTCGGCGCTGGGGTTCGTGGTCACGGGAGGGCTCCGGGGAGGGGTGGTGGCGTCCGGGGCGGGCGAGGGATGCCGGCCCGCCCCGGAGCCTGATCGGGTGGTGGGTTACGCGGCGGGGTTCACGCGGTGGGCGTAGACCTGCTCGATCCAGCCCGCCTTGAACGCGGCGAGGTCGTCGCGGAAGTTCGCCATCGAGGCACCGTAGGGCGCGACCACGCCGCCGGACTGGTCCGGCACGGACTGGCAGCCGTGCACGAGCCGGCCGCCGAGCGCGGCGTGGGCCTTGATGGACTCGATGCGGCGGTGCTCGTTGAACCAGCCACCGTGGTAGACCTCGTCGAGCATCCCGCCCATCTCGTCGTCCAGGTCGAAGACGACGGAGGTGGCGGCGGGGAAGAACCAGCACGGGCCGACGTTGGAGATGTGCCCGTCCAGCTCGACCTTGTTGAGCGCCATGAGCGTGGCGGCCTCGCGGAGCATCCGCAGGTGGTCGGCGGTGATCTGCGGGATGCCGAGGCCGGCCAGGTGCTCGTCGCGGAAGAGGTAGGCGTACACCTCGTACGCGGTGGCCAGGACGCGGGCCACATCGGACGTGGACTCGCTGTGCTGCTTGATGAAGTCGAGCGCGAGCTGCTCGACCGCGCTCTCGGTCGTCTCGTCCACGTCCAGGAGCTGGGACTTGACCAGCTCCCAGTCGGCGACGAGCCAGGTGCTCGACTCGAAGCGGAAGAAGTACGCGGCCGGGTCGATGGTGATGCGCCGGCCGTCGACGTGGATGCCGGGCAGGCGGCTCCAGCGCGGGTCGAACGCCTCGGGCAGCTCGACCGTGATGGCCGTGGTGTCGATGGTGGTCACCGTGTCTCCGTCTCTGATTGGCCGGGTTCGGGCACAGGAATGCCCGAGCCCGGTGTGGGCGTACGGAACTTCGGGGTGCCGCCCGGACCAAGGGGGGAGCCTGGATCACGGTTGCGCCGTTCCGGGCGGCTGCTGATAAGTGAACCGGTGGTCACGCTCAGTGGGTACGGTGGTGGGCAGTTGAAGCGGTATACGCGGTTTACAGCTCCGGGGTGGAGGCGATCGTGGCGGCGCAGCGAGAACCCAACTCCCGTCTGCGCGACGCCATCGACGCGGCTGGCGGCACTTACGAGGCCCTCGCCAGAGACGTGCGGCGCATCGCGGCCGAGAACGGCGAGATCCTCCAGACCAACAAGTCGGCCATCTCGCACTGGGTGAACGGCACCCGTGCCCCTTCGGGTCGGGTGGGCCAGTACCTGGCCGAGGCGCTGTCCCGCCGAGCGGGGCGCACGATCACCCGTACCGAGATCGGCCTCCACTCCGGCGGTGACGAAGAGCCGACGGAAGCTGACCCCGTCCTCGCCGTCACCGACCTGGGCCGCGCCGACGTCGAGCGCCGCCGCTTCCTCGCCATCGCGGCCTTCACCACCGCCGGCGTCGCCATGCCGCTCGGATACGACCACGAAGCCACCACCCGCATGCTCCGCGCCCGCACGGGCACGTCCCTGGTCGGCGCGGAGGACGTGGACGTCGTACGCCAGATCACCGCGGCCTTCAGCGCCGCCGACGAGCGCCTCGGCGGCGGGCACGGCCTGACCACCGTCACCGCGTACCTCGCCGACACCGCCGCCCCCATACTGCGCGGACGCTTCCCCAGCGAAGCCTTACGCCGGGCCGCCTTCGGCGCGGTCGCCGAACTTGCCTACCTCGCAGGGTGGAAGCACCACGACCTCGGCCAGGAAGGCGCCGCCCAGCGCTACTACCAGGTCGGCTACCAACTCGCCTGCGAAGCCGACCCCCACGGCCACGCCGCCTGGATGATGCGCGCCCTCGCCCATCAGGCCCTGAGCCTCAAGCAGCCGCACCACTGCGTCGACCTCGTCGAGGGTGCTCTCCGCCGGGGCCTCGGCCACGTCGACGGCCAGACGGAAGCCCTCCTCCACATCACCCACGCCCGCGCCTACGCAGCCACAGGGGAGAGTTCGTCAGCAGCACGCGCCCTGCTCGCCGCCGAGGACGCACTCCGTCGCGACGACGTCCCCCAGCCCAGCTACTCCCGCGTGAGCGGTCCCGCCGCCGGCACCGTCGCCAGCCACACCGCACGCACCCTGACCGACCTCGCCGACCACATCGGCACCGAGCAGCAGCACCGCGACGCCCTCACCCGCTGGGACCCCCAGAAGTACAAGCGCGTCCACGCCCTCACCCACGCCGACCTCGGCGACAGCCTCGCCGCCCAAGCCCGCGCCGACGAAGCCGTCGCCGCCTGGACCCAGGCCCTGGTCCTCATGGAGGGCATGACCTCCGACCGGACCCGCAAGGCCATCTCCTCGATCCGCTCCACCCTCGCGGTCTATCAACGCCGCCGCGTCCCCGGCGCGGCCGATCTCGCACGCCGAGCCCGCGAAGCGCTCGCCTAGCATGCCCAACAACCCGCCCGACGAAGGGAACCCCGTGGCCCAGCAGACCGACGCCCAACTGAAGGCACTCAAGCCGGCCCTCGAATCCATGACCCTGCTGGTCGCCGCCGTCATCGTCCACGACAAGGCCACCAATCGTGTCGTCCTCCTCCAACGCAGCGAAAACGCCAAGTTCGCCCAGGGCATGTGGGACCTCCCCGTCGGCAAGAGCGAACCGGGCGAACCCATCACAGAGACCGCGGTCCGCGAGCTCTACGAGGAGACGGGCCTCACGGTGAAGCCCGAGTCCCTCAAAGTCGCCCACGTCATCCACGGCGCCTGGGGTGTCGAGGCCCCCAACGGCTTCCTCACGGTCGTCTTCGCCGCCCACGAATGGACCGGCGAACCCGAAAACCGCGAACCCCGCAAGCACTCCCAGGTCCGCTGGGTCGACGCCGACGCCATCCCGGAGCCCTTCGTGGACACCACTTCAAGCGCCCTCCACCGGTACCTCGCGGGAGGCCCGGAGGTTTCCCTCAACGGCTGGAGGTAGAGGAGGGCCCATACCCCGTAGGGACTGAAGGGAGCGGTGTTGAATCTCCTCATTCATTTCTATGCAGCCGTGTCGGCTCTAACCACTCTCGTGACCCCCACCGCGGTTCTGTCCGGTTTCGTATTTGTCGCCCGCCCCGTCAGAAAGCCAGGACGCGTACTCAACCGAGCTTCCTTCCTGCGGAACCGGACGCATACACGGGTGCGGACTCTGATTCACGAAGCCGAAGGCGCGCTGAACGGACTGGGGATCCAACATCCAGAGCAGTGGGGGGAGGCCGAGCTGAAGACCTGGGACCTGGCTGGGCGAGGGCGTCGAGTGGTTTCCCTCTCTCTTCTCCTCCTGTGCCTCATCGCTATCGGCACGGGCGCGTTGCTCACCATGCTCACGGAGCACCGGTGGGCCATGGCCATGGAGATGTGGCTGCCGTCGTATGCGTTCCTCCTGCTCACGGCGCTTTACGTCCAACTAGACCTGATAGCCGTCAAACGAGGACGATCCCCTGCCTACGCCCAGTGGGCTGCCGTGAGCACTCTCGTGGCCTGCCAGACCCAGGCAGACGAGAACCAAGCCACCTCCGTGACCACGGCACAGCTCAGTAGGAACGTAGACAGACTTAGCGACGCACTCCTCATGTACGCCCAGTTCGGTGTCTCCCGCAAGCCAGGAACGCGCGCAGCCTTGCTGACGCAGTGCGCCGCCATGTCCCAGCAGCTGGAGAGCGCATTCGAGACCAGCCTTCGTGATCGTTCCCAGGTCAGGGTGCTCGCGGAGCACATCGTGCACTTGATCGACGCCCTTGGGCGTCAGGAGCCCCTGAATATGGTCCCTGCGGCAGAATCCGCTCCCACAGAGTCCGTGCCCGTAGGAGGATCACTCTCGTGGCGTATGGTTCTGGGCCACCTCCTGGCCTTCCTGACCGGAGTCGGGCTAATTGCGGGGTTCAAGGCCCTTGGGGTCAGCGCCGAGTACCTGCTTCTCCTCGCTCCGCTGATCTACCTCGTAGTGCAGATTCCCTACTTGGCAACAGGCAGAATCCCCATCGCCTTGCGGCACCTTCCACGCCTCGAAGCACCCATGCCCGAGCCCGCGCCGGACAGTGAAGTCCGCACGTCCGATTCCGACGCTTCAGCCGATGTTCCACGCCTGCTCGTGCCGACGCCTCAGAGGCACAACTGAGCCAGCGGATCGCCTCCCAAGAAAGCCTGATTCGGATCAACCACCTCTCGAGTTCATAGGCGACTGCCTGATAGCCGCACCGTCCTCCAGGAGCGTTTCCTCCCGATGACCGAGCCCACCTCCCGCGTCCGCGAGCTCAACCTCCACCGCCAGTACTTCGAGCTCGTCGCCGCAGGCACCAAAACCATCGAGGTGCGGGTCAAGTACCCACCTCGCCGGCCTCACCGCCGGCGACCAAGACGCACCGAGCGGGAGGGCGCAGGAGATTCTTCGCCAGCCAGCCGTAGTGCCCTCCTTTCGTCTGACGGGCTCTGTCAGTGAAGGCCGGTAACGTCACCCGTGTGGCCTCGGCAACAGGAGCGTGCCGGGTACTGGAAGAGGAGCGGCCGTGACAAAGTTTGTTTCTGACGCAAAGCCGTGGAATACGGTGGACGGTCCTTCTCTGGTGCGATCGGCCGCCGCATTGCAGCTGATTTCCGAGAACATCCCTTGCCTGGTCAGGCTGCAGAGGCTTGCTGCTGTCGGCGCCTGCCTGCCAAGCCGTCCTGAAGCCCCTCGCCTGTCACCGAGCAGGATCCGGTCACTGCTGAAGGATCCGGTGATCGGCAGTGCGGCGGTCCGATCTCAGGAAGATCCATACAACGACCTGTACACAGCAGAAGTGCCGTTTCACGGCGGTCCCTACCTAGTCGCCCAGGGGCTGACGGAAAGGTCGGCGTACACACTCGGCCTGATCCTGCGCAGCGTCTTCGGACCGGAGGGCAAGACGCTTCCCGCCACCTTCCGGCGCGAGGCAAGCCAACTGGTCCAGGTAGTACTGCGCATGAGCCACACGGCGCTTCTCCGCGCAGGGCTCGCTCGTGGTGTCATCCCGCCTACAGCGACCAGGGAGGAGGTATTCGTACCAGGAGAGCATGCGCTGAGCGCACTATGCGAAGCCGTCACCTTCGACGAGGCCGCCTTGTCCCGGATCGCGCCGCCGCAGGCGTTGCAGGTTTTGGACAGCCTGAGTATCCGACCAGGCACGCACACTTTCACAGCGGAGCTCGGCCCTGACGACGGAATGATTCTCACGCCGCTGCTGACCGTCGGTCCGACCGTGGTCATCGCGAATCCAGGTGAACTGTCCGCAACCCTGCGTCATCGTCTCCTCGTCCTCGCCACAGAACATGGCTGCGACCCTCAGCTCATCCAGCTCGTACGCGCATGCGTCCTGAACGAAGCCACCGAAATCCTGATCGGCTGCGGGGCAACGCCGCTACCCTCGGCGGCACAAGTCGATGATGATCCGCAGATCAGCCGCCGCCAGTTCACCTTCGCCGATGACAAGCACCTCGACCTGGCAGTCGTGACCGATGACCTGTCTGACTACGATGCCCAGACCCCCTACGGGCACTGGGATGCTGCCAGAGTCATGCAACAGCTGCATGAACTGCACGAAACACCAGTCCATCCTCTACAGGGTGACGCGCATTGCCTGCGGCTCATCATCAATCAAGGTCTGGGCCGCTCCTCGTTCTTCGGCCTGCGCAAGTCGTCACGAGTCGGCCCTCGTCTCGCCACCACCGTCGATGACCTCCGCGTTATGGCGGAGCTCGACGGCACGGACCCACTGTTTCTGTGGCGCTTCGCTCAAGCGGACGAAAAGCTGCACACCGACGCCATGGTCCACTCCTTCGGCACGCTCGACAACTACGGCATGTACCGTGACAACGAGTACAGCTACTACCTGTCGGATCAGCGCAGGCCGAACGTCGTTATGGTCAACTCCGACTTCAGCCAGGCGTTGCGAGTCGAGGCCCACCAGCGGTACGACCATCACGTGGTTGCCAGCCCTCACCGCCCTGCTCTCGTTCCAGTTCTCGCCCTATACGGCGTGGACACCGCACCGATCTACCGGACACATCCCACTGTCCCGGAAGACGAACTGCTTGTGGAAACCGCAGGCCTTCAGGTCTGGATCGGACCTAGTCAGGACACAGCAGGTGCCCTGGAATCCTTCCAAGAGATGGTCATTGAAGCTGTCGCCTACTGGGCCTGGCAGGTCTCGCTCGCGGCGCCCAACGAACTACTCGCAATGGCCGACGACCTGGGGCGTGTGCGGATCACGGTGTCCTTCGACAACGCGGACGCCTGGTTGAAGGCTCTGGCAGGACATGTCACCCAGCCCGGTGATAAGGCCCCGGCCCCCTGGATCGCGCGGCAAGCGCGTAGCGCAGGGCTCATTCACCTTGAGCTGCTGGCCGCAGGCGTAGCTTCCCTCCTGGTGGAGGACAACAGCGCCGACCGCGTGATCGTCCAGGTCCTGGCTGAAGCCATGGTTGGCAACGACAGCGACCTCGTGGTCAGCGACCTTGTCGAACGTCTCGCTCCTGTCGGTCACAAGAAGATGCTGCACGCACAAGCCCGACCGATGCTGTTGCGCCCAGGGCGGCTACCTGCCGCCCGACTTGTGCAGCCAGCTGCCTCCGCAGTCGTGTTGGACAAACTGGGTGAATGGCTCGCCGCTAAGGGAATCCCGCAGGGGATCGTCTCGGAGGAGAAACGCCTTGATGTGCTCAACAAGACAGTCCAGCACTACTTCCAGCGCATTCAGGACCTGATCGCCAGCTTGGCCCCCGAGGGCCTGATGAACCAGCTCATGGCGCGGCACGAGGCGCTCATCCGCGCAGAGGCTCACGATGATCAGGTCCTGCGGTCCAGACTCGCCTGCTTCGGAACATCCAGCCAGCCCGCCACACAGATCGCCAAGGACAGCAGAAAACGAGTGGCCGCCGCACAGGCAAGCCGTTTCCTCATCGAGTACGCGGCCGCTACCCCACCTTCAGGTGATCAGCCCCTGACCCTAGACACCTACGACACACTCTTGGCGATCGCAGCTGACCTGATCTCTCGAGCCACGCTGTCCGATGCCATCCGGCACGACTTCTCCACCGCACAGCTGTCCCTACTGGAGTCGGGCCGACTCGGCGTCTCTCGCGGTGATCAGTACGAAACGGGAACCGATGCCTTGGCATTGGACCGAGCCCGCGCAGCCATGGCAACAGCTGACCAGATTTCCGCCCCCTCGGCGCCCCGCACGGCCGCAGCCCCTTCTACGAAGGTTGAAGAAGCCATGCTCGCCGAATTCGGGTTCACCCTAACCGAACTCGCACACGGCATGGGCGAAATCATCGCTTTGGGCGATGAAGCGTGCGATGACGAACCATTCACCCTCCCTGCCACCCGCGTCCAACAGCACCTTGGTTCTACCCTGGGTTGGGCCGACGACAAAGCACATGCCTTCCTCGATCGCCTTAGCCTGCGCCCACGCGCCAAGTTCCTGTCCGTGGGCGCCGACGCGTGGCCCTGGCGCTATAACCGTGAGTGGTCCTACACACGACGTCCGCTGGTCCGCTTGACTGGCGTGGACGGCGATGTGCTGACATGGGCGCCCAGGCACGTATGGAGCACGGGCCCCTACTGGGTCGACCTCGTGTATTCCGGCAGGCTCAAAGCCACCTCGGCGACGATGAAGAAGCTCATGGGGTCCATCCGGCAGGACCACAACAAGGAGTTTGAGAAGGAATCAGAAAGAGCCCTGGCTGACGCAGGCTGTTCCATCACGGCCCACAGCGTAGGCAAGGTCGCAGGGCGACGCCTCATGTCGCCCCAGGGGGACGACCTCGGCGACATCGACGCCCTGGGAATCAACCTTGATCAAAGGATCATCTTCATCGTGGAATCCAAGGACTTCGAGATGGCCCGGAACCCCTCTGAGCTGGCCAACGAAGCTGATGCACTCTTGCGAGGAGACAAGAGCGCCGTCTTCAAGATCGCAAGACGAGCTCAATGGATCCGCACCCACCTGGCCCCCACACTGAACCACTTCACCAACAGCGCCGACACCCGAGGTTGGACTGTCGCCCCCGTCGTGGTCACCAGCCGCGACCTGATTTCGTCACGCGTCCTGACATCGGACGTACCAGTCATGGCCATCCACCAGCTGACGGCATGGGCTGCAGCACAGACTCGGCACGGCAAAAGATCCAAGCGCCGCGCTCGCTAGTGCTCCAGCAGGATCTCGCTTTCTGGCCCCTCAGCGTCTAGCGACAGGAAGCCTCATCCGGAGCGGGTCTTCGACTGTCCGAGCAGTCCGCACACAGTCCGCAGGACACCCGATCAGGACCGTCGTACCCCATCGCCAGCCAACAGCAAAAGGCCAGGTCAGCGACCCGCAGCATCCATCACCGCAGGTCACCGACCCACCCCATTACTAGGAGACGAAGAAGGCCTGATCTCCCGTCCCTGCTCCGAAGGGGCACGACCGTTCGCCGGTCGTGCCCCTTCGGGCGTTCCGGGAGACGGATGGGAGATCGTCCGTGCGGGCTCACGCCCGGTCGCCGGCCTCCGGGCGGGCGCGGACGCGGGTGCCGGACGCCGCGAAGGCCGCGCCCGTCGTCAGGGCGGTGCAGGCCGCGGAGACCGCCGCCGTCACCCTGACCGGACGCGGGACGTCCGGGACCTCGCGCAGGGAGCCGTCCGGCATCACGCAGTGGGTGCTCAGGGTGACGAAGCCGATCTCGTAGTCCACCGCGCCCGTCTGGTGCAGCCGGCAGGGGTGGTTGTACGGGAACGGGGCCGAGTCCGCGCCGCCGTCCTGGGCCGAGGCGACCGTCATCATCAGGTTGAGCGCGCCGAGCGACCAGGACCCCTCGGTCACCGCCGCGCAGAGATAGGCGAGGGACACGGCCGCGCGCCTCGGGCCGGGCACGGCGAGGTCGTCCGGCAGGGCCGCCCGCAGGGACCGCACCAGCAGGAACAGCACGGCCACGACGGCGGCGGCGAACACCGCCGGGACGAACAGGATCACGACGGCCCCTCCCCCGCCCGGCCGTTCCGGGCTCCCCGCTGCGGGGCCACCCTAATCCAGGGTGTGGGCGGCTCGGTCCGGTCCTATGCGGGGAGCGGGGCCGACGGGGGCTCGTGCACGGTCGGGGACTCGCGTAACAGCGGGCTCCCGTGGTGCAGCAGCCACTGCCGGTACGGCACCGCGCGCAGCGCGGCCTCGCGGTAGGCCGCGGCCAGGGTCTCGTACGCGGCGGTGAACAGCTCCGGGCTGCGCGGCAGGGCGCAGAGCAGCAGCCGTACCGCCAGCGGGTCGCCCTTCAGCGGGCGGATCGCCATGTCCTCGCGCGGCACCGAGGTCGGCTGGCAGGGGGCGACCGCCTCGCCGACCGCGATCAGGGAGGAGGCCGTGTGGTAATCCCCGTGCAGGACCGTGGGGTTGACCCCGGCCGCGGCCAGGACCCGGCGCAGGCCGTCCCATTCGCCGTCCACCGTCGGGTCGACCATCCAGCGGTCGCGGGCCAGGTCCGCGAGGTCCACCACCGGCGCGGCGGCCGCGGGGTGGTCGTAGGCCATCGACACGAACTGCGGTTCCCGGTCCACCAGGACGCGTACTTCGAGACCGGACGGGACCTGGAGCGGGCAGCCCTCCACCTCGTGGACGAAGGCGACGTCGATCTGGCCCGCCGCGACCATGCGCAGCAGGGCGTTGGCGGAGACGTCCATATGGAGCGAGAGGTCCCGGCCGGGGAAGCGGCCGCGCAGCCGGCGCAGCCAGCCGGCGAGGGCCCGGCTCGCGGTGGAGCCGATCCGCAGCACGGGCCCGTCCTGGCGGGCCGCCGCGGCCGCCGCCTGGGTCTCGGCGACCAGCGAGTTCATCTCGGAGACCAGCGGGCGGGCCCGGGCCAGCACGGTGCGGCCGAGCGGGGTCGGCCGGCAGCCGGTGCGCTCGCGTGAGAAGAGAGGGGCGCCGAGGTAGGTCTCGATCCTGCGGAGCTGGGTGGTCAGTGACGGCTGGCTGACACCGAGCCGCCGGGCCGCTTTGTGCAGGCTGCCGGTGTCGGCGATGGCGCACAGCGCACGCAGGTGCCTCACCTCGAGCTCCATGACACCGAGAGTAGAGCCGCCCCAACCGTCCCACCAGACTCCCTAGTCGGGGCAGTACGGGCACGAGGGGCAGGGCGGGCACCAAGGGCACGGCGGGCACGAGGGGCAGGGCGGACGGATCGGGTGATGCGCTCGTGCTATCGGCCGCCGGAATCATTCCGGCACGGCCGGGGGCTCCCCGAGACTCGGGCTACCGCAACGTCAACCCGACGAGCAGGAGCCCCCCATGCGTCACCCCAGAGCGTTACTGTCCGCCCTTCTCGGCGTCGGCCTCGCCGCCGTCCTCGGTGCCGTCCCCGCCGGTGCCGCCACCGCCCTTCCGGCCAACTCCCCTGCGGCCGGCGCGGAGACGGCGGCCACGGCCGCGTACGCCGCCTACGAAGGGTCCAAGGAGGACGAGAAGGCGACCCGGGCCTTCTACGAGGCGGTCATGGAGTCCGTCGCCGAGAAGCGCGCCGCCAACCCGGGCGCGCAGGCCGTGACGGTCGTCTACAACGCCTCCCGCGCCCCGAGCTTCCGCAGCCAGATAGCCAGCAGCACCAGCATCTGGAACAGCTCGGTCTCCAATGTGCGCCTGGTGGAGGGCTCCAACGCGGACTTCTCCTACTACGAGGGCAATGACTCGCGCGGCTCGTACGCGAGCACCGACGGCCACGGCCGGGGGTACATCTTCCTCGACTACCGCCAGAACCAGATCTACAACTCGACCCGGGTGACGGCCCATGAGACGGGCCATGTCCTCGGACTGCCGGACCGCTACTCCGGCCCGTGCAGCGAGCTGATGTCGGGCGGCGGCCCCGGCCCCTCGTGCACCAACGCGTACCCGAACGCGCAGGAGCGGGCCCGGGTCAACCAGTTGTGGGCGAACGGGCTGGCCGCCGCGATCGCCCGCGTCTCCTGAGACCGGCCCTCGCACGACGGGCCGGCACCGCACGAGCGACCCGGCCCCCGCACGACGACCGGCCCCGCACCACCGCACCGCAACCGACGGCGTTCCGCCGGGCTTTGGGGCCCGGCGGAACGCCGTCGTGTGTTCACGCCCGTGCCGCTGGCTCCCGGTGCCCCGGCGCCGCCGCCGCGAGTTCCACGGTGGGCGGGAGCTGCCGGCGGATACGGGCCAGCGCCTCGTCGAAGTCGCCGTCGGCGACGTTCACCTCGTAGGCCGTGCCCCCGCAGTGGAGGATCAGGCTGAGGTCCGTCCGGGAGGGGCCGCTCCCCTCGGGCCCGGGGTCGCCCAGTGTCAGCAGACAGCTCAGGGTGGCCCGTTGCACGGTCCCGTCCGTCCGCACGGGAAGCGGCATGTCCCATTCCAGAACGCAGGCGGAGAGGGCGGCTCCCGTCCCCTCGGCCCGCAGCGCGGCGAAGGTCCCGCCGCCGTACTCGACACCTCTGATGCGCGTGCTCACACGGCCGTCGGCAGCGGTTATCGCGACCGCCTCGGCCCCTGCCCGGTCGCGGTACCAGCCCGCCCAGACCTCAGTCGACTCCGATGACATGCGCGGACTGTAGCGGTAGACGGGCCGCTTCCGCTTCCCGGTGCGGCGGTGGGTCGGAACCCCGCCGCAGAACCGGGCCGGCAGGGGCACCGGGCCGGGGCAGGGCGCCGTCACCGGCCCGGTTCAGCAGGTGCGCCGGGTGACGAACTCGGCGAGGGCCAGCAGGTCTCCGGCCGCGTCGAGATCGGGCACCGCGCGGGCCAGTTCACCGACCGCGCGCGACATCCGGTCCGCGGCCTGGAGTTGGGCCCAGTCGCGGCCGCCGGCCCGTTCCACCGCCTCGGCCGCCCGGGCGACGGCCGCCGCGCCCATGGGCCCGTGGTACAGAGCGGCGAGCTCCGCCCCGGCGGGCGTGCCGGAGGCGAGGGCGGCGACCACCGGCAGGGACTTCTTGCGCGCCGCGAGGTCCGCCCCGGCGGGCTTGCCGGTGTGGGCCGGGTCGCCCCAGATGCCGATCAGGTCGTCGATGAGCTGGAAGGCGAGACCGGCCTCCCGCCCGAACGCGTCCAGGGCGCGGACCTCCTCGTCGCCCGCTCCCGCGTACAGCGCGCCGAGCGCGCAGGCGGCCCCGAGCAGGGCGCCGGTCTTGGCCGTGGCCATGCCGAGGCACTCCTCCAGGGTGACCTCCTCGGGCGCCCGCTCCTCGAAGGCGCAGTCGGCCTGCTGGCCGGCGCACAGTTCGATGACACAGGCGGCGAGGCGGGCGGAGGCCGCGACCGAGCAGGGCGCGCGGTCCTCGGCGAGCAGGCGCAGGGCGAGCGCGAACATCGCGTCGCCCGCGACGATCGCGTCCGCCGTACCGAACACCGTCCAGGCGGTGGGGCGGTGCCGGCGGGTGGCGTCCTCGTCGATGACGTCGTCGTGGAGGAGGGTGAAGTTGTGGGCGAGCTCCACCGCGGCGGCGGCCCGCACGGCGTGGGCCGGGTCGCCGCCGAGGGCCCGGCAGGCGGCCAGGACCAGGGCGGGCCGGACGGACTTGCCCGCCCCGGCGGCGGCCGGGCTGCCGTCGGCGTGCTCCCAGCCGAAGTGGTACATCGCCACCCGGCGCATGGAGCCGGGCAGGCTGTCGAGGGCGGCGCGCAGCTCGGGCTGGACGGCACCACGGGTGCGTTCCAGCAGACCGGCGGCCCGGCGGCCCTCGGCGGTGTCCTGAATGGTCAACGGGGCCTGTGCCTTTCGCAGGGGCGTTCGCGCACGTTCGCCGGGACGTTCGCGGAGGCGTCCGCGCCCGTCCGCAGGGACGTCCGCAGGGGATGGAAGACCTTCCGGGGGACGGCGGCGGTGCGTCCGCCGGGGCGCGGCAGGGAACGCGCCCCCGGCGGACGGCCGGTGTCAGCGCCAGCGGCTCACCTCCACGTTCTCCAGGACGCCGAGGGCGTCGGGGACGAGGACGGCGGCCGAGTAGTAGGCCGTGACGAGATAGGAGATGATCGCCTGCTCGTCGATGCCCATGAAGCGCACCGAGAGGCTGGGCTCGATCTCGTCCGGGATGCCGGTCTGGTGGAGGCCGATGACCCCCTGCTCCTCCTCGCCGGTACGCATGCAGATGATCGAGGTGGTCCGGGCCTCCGAGATCGGGATCTTGTTGCACGGGAAGATCGGGACACCGCGCCAGGACGGGACCTGGTGGCCGCCGATCTCCACGCTGCCGGGCACCAGACCGCGCTTGTTGCACTCGCGCCCGAAGGCGGCGATGGCCCTCGGGTGGGCGAGGAACATCTTCGATCCGCGGCGCCGGGAGAGCAGTTCGTCCATGTCGTCCGGGCTGGGCACGCCGTCGTGCGGCTGGAGGCGCTGCCCGTAGTCGCAGTTGTTGAGGAGGCCGAACTCGCGGTTGTTGACCAGCTCGTGCTCCTGGCGCTCGCGCAGTGCCTCGACGGTGAGCCGCAACTGCTGCTCGGTCTGGTTCATCGGCTGGTTGTAGAGGTCGGCGACCCTGCTGTGGACCTTCAGCACGGTCTGGGCGACGCTCAGCTCGTACTCGCGCGGGGCCGCGTCGTAGTCGACATAGGTGTGCGGGACGAGCGCCTCGCCGACATGGCCGGCGGAGAGGTCGATCGCCGCCTCGCCGTACTTGTTGGTGCGCTGCTGGGGCAGGGCGGCCAGGCCGGCGAGGTGGGTGCGCAGCGACTCGGCCCGGTCCGCGAGGTTGATCACGTCGTCCCGGGTGAGCACGAGGACCGTGCAGGCGGTGGCGGCGCGGGCGGTGTGCGGCCAGACCGCCTCGCGGTCGACGAGGGCGTGGTCGCCGAAGTGGGCGCCGTCGGCGAGGACCTCCACCACCGCCTCGTCGCCGTAGGGGCCCTGGCCGATCTGCTCGACCCTGCCGTGCGCCAGGAGGAAGACCCGGTCCGCCGCCTCCCCGCCGACGGCCAGCACCTCCCCCGCCGCGAACTCGCGCTGCTCGCACCGGTTCGCCAGCTCGGTGAGCGCCGCCTCGTCCTCGAAGTCGCGCAGGGCCGGCAGCTCGCCCAGCTCGGCCGGGATCACCGCCACCCGGTCGCCGGTCTGTACGAACGTCACCCGGCCGTCGCCGACCGAATAGCTCAGGCGGCGGTTCACCCGGTACGTACCGCCCTGCACCTGCACCCACGGCAGCATCCGCAGCAGCCACCGGGAGGTGATCTCCTGCATCTGCGGGGCGGACTTGGTGGTGGTCGCGAGATTCCGCGCGGCAGCAGTGCCGAGGCTCTGCTGTGACTGGGACGTCTGTTCGCGGACGTCCTCTGCGGAACCAACCGAACCAACCGTCATGTGAGTATCCCTCTCGATCATGTTTCTGACCTGCGAGGAACAGCCTTTCAGTACAATCCGTCATCGCACCATTACACAAATGAGTGGGACTGGATCACCGCGGACCGGGGAAGCGGCCGAAAGTGCTCGCACACCGGCGACAATGCGCTGGTGAACAAGGAGACGCGGGACCCCGGGGAGCCGCCGGATGCGGCCGCCGCGCTGCGCCCCCGGCTGCCGTCCCCCCTCGTGCCGGTGGCGGACGAGCGCTTCGAACGGCACGGGGTGCGGCTGCTGCTCAAGCGGGAGGACCTGATCCACCCGGACGTCCCGGGCAACAAGTGGCGCAAACTCGTCCCGAACCTGCGGGCCGCCGCCGGCCGCCCGGTGCTCACCTTCGGCGGCGCCTGGTCCAACCATCTCCGGGCCACCGCCGCGGCCGGCCGGCTGCTCGGCTTCCCGACGATCGGGGTGGTGCGCGGCCACGAGCTGGCCGACCGCCCCCTGAACCCCTCCCTCGCCCGGTGCGCCGCCGACGGTATGCGCCTCCACTTCACCGACCGCTCCTCCTACCGCGCCAAGAACGAGCCCGGGACCCTGGCGCGGCTGCTGGCCGAGGCAGGCGCCGAGGACGCCCATGTGGTCCCCGAGGGCGGCAGCAACGCCCTCGCCGCCCGGGGCTGCGCCGAGCTGGGCCGGGAGCTGCGCGAGGCGGACGAGGAGATCGCCGTCGCGGCCGTCGCCTGCGGCACCGGCGGGACCCTCGCCGGTCTGGCGGCCGGTCTCGGCCCGGGGCGGCGGGCCCTGGGCGTCCCGGTACTGCGCGGCGGCTTCCTGGGGGACGCCGTCCGGGGCCTCCAGTACGAGGCGTTCGGCGGCCCGGCCGGGAACTGGAGCCTGGCGGAACGTTTCCACTGCGGCGGCTACGCCCGCACCGGCCCCGAGGTGGAGGCGTTCGCGGCCGGTTTCGAGGACCGCCACGGCCTGCCCGTGGAGCGGGTGTACGTGGCCAAGCTGCTGTACGGGCTGAGCGTGCTGGCCGCCGAAGGGGCGTTCCCCCGGGGCTCCGCGGTGGCCGCGGTGATCACCGGCCGCCCCTGGCCCGCCCCCGCGGCCGACGGCCCGTGAACCGGCCGCCACCCGGGGGTCCCGCGGCGCAAGTCCCCAAGGCGCTTTGTCGACGGTTCGGCACCCTGACGCATGGGTACGTCAACCATCCGCCGGTTCCGCGCAATTGGGCCCTGCAGACCACTAGCCACTGTGCGTACTCGTTGGCTTACCATGAGTGACAGTCATCGGCTCAGGGGGCCACGGCGACAGGGAACCGGGGATCGCGATAGCGTCGCCGGGCCAGTACCGGCTACGTCATCACGTACCGCACGGCCGCGGGGGTGTTTCCCACGGCCCAGAGAGAGCTTGTGCCACCTTGGAGGTGAGGGTGTCCCAGATCGCAGGCGAGCCCGGGACCCAGGACTTCGTGGAAGTCCGGCTGCCGGCCGCGGGTGCCTACCTGTCCGTCTTGCGTACGGCCACCGCCGGACTCGCAGCCCGCTTGGACTTCACCCTCGACGAGATCGAGGATCTGCGGATCGCGGTCGACGAGGCGTGCGCGATCCTGTTGCAGCAGGCCGTCCCCGGATCGGTCCTGAGCTGCGTGTTCCGGCTGGTCGACGACTCCCTCGAAGTGACGGTGTCGGCGCCCACGACCGACGGCCGCGCGCCCGAGCGCGACACCTTCGCCTGGACGGTGCTCTCGGCACTGGCCGGGAAGGTCGACTCCTCGGTCGCCGATGACCGTACTGTCTCCATCAGCCTGTACAAACAGCGCGGCGCGGGACCCGGGCCGGCGTGAGCAACGGAAACGGGGATGGTCCGATGCGGGAGGACGAGGAGCGTGGCCCGAGGGTGCTGAGCGCGTCGGCCGGCATCCCGGAGCAGCAGGCCCGGCCGCACCCGATGGTGGACGATCCGGCGGAGCAGGCGCCGGTCGGGGGTGCTCCCCCGGATCCCGCCGGCACCAGCACCGCGCAGGCGAGGGCCCGGGAGAAGGCGGCGGACCGGATGAGCGAGAACGAGCAGCAGGAGCACGAGCCCCGGCACCGGCACGACGCGGGCGACCGCAGCGGGGCCCGGGCGATGTTCATAGAGCTGCGCGCGCTGCCGGAGCAGTCGCCCGAGCGCGCGGAGCTGCGCAACCAGCTGGTGCGGATGCACCTGCCGCTCGTCGAGCACCTGGCCCGCCGGTTCCGCAACCGCGGCGAGCCGCTGGACGACCTCACCCAGGTCGCCACCATCGGGCTGATCAAGTCCGTGGACCGCTTCGACCCGGACCGCGGTGTGGAGTTCTCGACCTACGCCACGCCGACGGTCGTGGGTGAGATCAAGCGCCACTTCCGCGACAAGGGCTGGGCGGTCCGGGTGCCGCGCCGGCTGCAGGAGCTGCGGCTCGCCCTGACCACGGCGACCGCCGAGCTCTCCCAGCAGCACGGCCGCTCCCCCACGGTGCACGAGCTGGCCGAGCGGCTGGGCATCTCGGAGGAGGAGGTCCTGGAGGGCCTGGAGTCGGCGAACGCCTACTCCACGCTGTCCCTGGACGTCCCCGACACGGACGACGAGTCGCCGGCGGTGGCCGACACGCTGGGCGCGGAGGACGAGGCGCTGGAGGGCGTCGAGTACCGGGAGTCGCTGAAGCCGCTGCTGGAGGATCTGCCGCCGCGGGAGAAGCGCATCCTGCTGCTCCGGTTCTTCGGGAACATGACCCAGTCCCAGATCGCCCAGGAGGTCGGCATCTCCCAGATGCACGTCTCCCGGCTGCTGGCGCGGACCCTGGCCCAGCTCCGGGAGAAGCTCCTCGTCGAGGAGTAGGAGCGGTCAACGGGGCGGGCGGGCCCCGCCGGGAAGCGGGGCCGTCGCGGGGGGGGCGCGGCCGGTCAGTCCCGCGAGACGGCGCCGATGCCCAGGGCCTGGGCGGTGGTCGGGTTCACCAGCAGCACGAGCCCCGTCACCGCCACCGCCGCCAGGGCCATGCCGAGCGGGATCAGCGAGCCCTCGGCCCGCAGCAGGGTCCAGGCCGGGATCAGCGCGATGAGCTGAGTGATGATCGCGGGCCCGCGGCTCCAGCTCCGGCGCAGCAGCAGACCGCGCGCGGCGGCGAGCGGGATGAGGCCGAGGACGATCAGGGTCACCCCGCCCGTCTCCGCCGCAGTGGGACTGTCGGGCCCGCCGACGAGGCCCATCACCAGCATCCAGACGCCGCCCGCGAACAGCGCCAGCGCCTCGGCGGCGCAGACGGCCGCGGCGGCGGTCAGGCGGGTGGGGCGGGGGGTGGTGGTCTCGTCGCTGCTCACTCCTGCAGGGTAGCGGGGCGCCCGCGGGCCCCGGACTGGGCCGGGTACCGCGCGGTAGGTACGCTGCATCGCATGCGCGCACTCCTCGTGGTCAACCCGGCAGCAACCACCACCAGTGCCCGCACCCGTGACGTCCTGATCCACGCGCTCGCCAGCGAGATGAAGCTGGAGGCGGTGTCGACCGAGTACCGGGGCCATGCCCGCGACCTCGGCAGACGGGCCGCCGACGCGGACGACATCGACCTCGTGGTGGCCCTCGGCGGCGACGGCACCGTCAACGAGGTCGTCAACGGACTGCTGCACAACGGCCCCGACCCGGAGCGGCTGCCGCGCCTCGCCGTGGTCCCGGGCGGTTCCACCAATGTCTTCGCCCGCGCGCTCGGTCTGCCGAACGACGCCGTGGAGGCGACCGGCGCCATTCTGGACGCGCTCCGTGACCGGACCGAGCGGACGGTCGGCCTGGGCCTCGCGGCGGGGACCCCGGACACCGAGGACGCGGAGGTGCCGGCCCGCTGGTTCACCTTCTGCGCGGGCCTCGGTTTCGACGCGGGGGTCGTCGGCCGGGTCGAACAGCACCGCGAACAGGGCCGGCGTTCCACGCACGCCCTCTACGTCCGCCAGGTGATGCGCCAGTTCCTCGACGACCCGCACCGGCGGCACGGGACGATCACCCTGGAGCGGCCGGGCCAGGACCCGGTCGAGGACCTGGTGCTGTCGATAGTCTGCAACACCTCCCCCTGGACCTACCTGGGCAATCGCCCGGTCTACGCGTCCCCGAAGGCGTCCTTCGACACCGCCCTCGACGTGCTGGGACTGTCGAAGCTGTCCACCCCGGCCGTGGCCCGTTACGCGACCCAGCTGCTGCGGTCGAGCCCCGATCGCGGCCCGCACGGCAAGCACGCGGTGACCCTGCACGACCAGACCGACTTCACCTTGCATTCCAAGGTCCCGCTCCCGTTCCAGATGGACGGTGACCACCTCGGGCTGCGCACGAGCGTGACGTTCACAGGCGTTCGCCGTGCACTGCGTGTGATTGTGTGAGCGGAAGGACCGAAAGTCCTTTATCTCGAACGTATGGGCGCGGCTCCACCCCATAGAAGTACGGCTGTGACCTAGTCGACACCGAGGAATCAAAAAAAACTTTCCGGAAGGGGTTGTATCCGCCGCCGAGGTTTGCGAATCTCTACATGGCGATCGGGACGGCCCGCAACAACGGCCCCACAGAACGCCGGAACCCCTTCCACGAATCCAGGACCCTACGCCGGGCAACTGGCGATCGGCCCTTCCCTTGTCAAGGGATTCGTGAAAGCGTTCACATTCACAAGCAACCTGCATGAAACACCAAGGAGAGGTAGCAGCCATGGACTGGCGTCACAACGCCGTTTGTCGCGAGGAAGACCCCGAGCTGTTCTTCCCCATCGGCAACACCGGTCCCGCGCTGCTGCAGATCGAGGAAGCCAAGGCCGTCTGCCGCCGCTGCCCCGTCATGGAGCAGTGCCTGCAGTGGGCGCTCGAGTCCGGTCAGGACTCCGGCGTCTGGGGTGGCCTCAGCGAGGACGAGCGCCGCGCAATGAAGCGCCGCGCCGCTCGCAACCGGGCGCGCAACGCCAGCGCCTGACGCCCCCGCTACCGGCCTCCGCCGGCGGTCGCGTGCACCGCGTACGCATTCACCGCCATCGAGCCGCAGCGCGCAGTACCCCGCATCGCATACGCGAGCAACGAGCTTCGAGCCCCGGACCGCCGACGGTCCGGGGCTCTTCGCTGTGCACAGCAGGTGCGGCCCGGACGCCCCGGGGCGCGGAGTTGCGGGGAGGCGCGGTCAGCGGGGGTCCGGGACGGGCACGTCGAGGACCACCCGCGTCCCCCGGCCCGGCGCGGCGACCGGCAGCATGTCGAAGGTCCCGCCCAACTCGCCCTCCACCAGGGTCCGGACGATCTGGAGCCCGAGGTTCCCCGCCTGCTGGGCGTCGAAGCCCTCCGGCAGGCCCTTGCCGTCGTCCTGGACGGTGATGAGCAGCCGGGCGCTGCCGGGGCGGCTGTCGCCCCGGACGGCGGAGACGTCCACCGAGCCCTGCTCCCCCGGTGCGAAGGCGTGCTCCAGGGCGTTCTGCAGCACCTCGGTGAGGACCATCGACAGCGGTGTGGCGATCTCCGCGTCGAGAATCCCGAAGCGACCGGTACGCCGGCAGTCGACCTTGCCCGGGGAGATCTCGGCGACCATCGCGATGACCCGGTCGGCGATCTCGTCGAACTCCACCCGCTCGTCCAGGTTCTGGGACAGCGTCTCATGGACGATGGCGATGGAACCGACCCGGCGGACCGCCTCGTTGAGGGCCTCCCGGCCGCGCACGGAGTCCATCCGCCGGGCCTGGAGGCGCAACAGGGCGGCCACGGTCTGGAGGTTGTTCTTCACCCGGTGGTGGATCTCCCGGATGGTGGCGTCCTTGGTGATCAACTCCCGTTCCCGCCGCCGGAGTTCGGTGACGTCCCGGAGGAGGACCAGGGAGCCGATGCGCACCCCCTTGGGCTTCAGCGGGATGGCGCGGAGCTGGATGACCCCGCCGTTGCCCTCCACCTCGAACTCGCGCGGGGCGTAGCCGCTGGCCAGTTTGACCAGGGCCTCGTCGACCGGGCCCCGGGAGGGCGCCAGTTCGGCGGTGATCTGGCCCAGGTGGTGGCCGACGAGGTCGGAGGCGAGGCCGAGGCGGTGGTACGCGGAGAGGCCGTTGGGACTGGCGTACTGGACCACGCCGTCGGCGTCCAGGCGGATCAGCCCGTCACCGGCGCGCGGGGATGCGTCCATCTCGACCTGCTCGCCGGGGTACGGGAAGGTGCCGGCGGCGATCATCTGGGCGAGGTCGGAGGCGGACTGGAGGTAGGTGAGCTCCAGCCGGGACGGCGTGCGGACGGTCAGCAGGTTGGTGTTGCGGGCGATGACGCCCAGCACCCGGCCCTCGCGCCGTACGGGGATGGACTCGACCCGTACGGGCACCTCCTCGCGCCACTCGGGGTCGCCCTCGCGCACGATGCGGCCCTCGTCGAGCGCCGCGTCGAGCAGGGGCCGGCGGCCGCGCGGGACGAGGTGGCCGACCATGTCGTCCTGGTAGGAGGTGGGGCCGGTGTTGGGGCGCATCTGCGCGACCGAGACATAGCGGGTGCCGTCCCGGGTCGGGACCCACAGCACCAGGTCGGCGAAGGAGAGGTCGGAGAGGAGCTGCCACTCCGAGACCAGCAGATGGAGCCAGTCGAGGTCGGACTCGCTCAGGGCGGTGTGCTGGCGGACCAGATCGTTCATGGAGGGCACAGCAGCGAGGGTACCCGCGGGCCGCGGCGCCACGACGGGACCCTCAGCCCGTCGGGCACCGCAGCCCGGAGTTGCCCGGCCCACGGGTGTGCGGTTCCCGTCGGCCGTTTCAGAGGTCTCGGCGCAGTCAGGGCAGAGAGCGTCGGGGACCTCGTTCCACCCTCCTGTGCGGGGAGGGCGGAGGCTTGTGTCTGCAATTGTGGACTAGACCATTCGGGACTGTCCATGCATCTGCCGAGTTTAGTTCCCCGGCCATACTTATGCACGGGGCAAAAGGGACCGACTGCCGGTTCGTCCCGCCGACCGGAGTTCCGTGCGTCACGGTCCGGGCCCCCGGCACTCCGCCGCGTCACGGATCAGCGCGTCTCGGTGACCTTCGCCAGCGCCCGGGGCGCGTCCGGGTCCTGCCCCCGCGCGATGGTCACCTCGTACGCCAGGAGCTGGAGCGGCAGGATCTCCAGGATCGGCTGGAGCTCTTCGGGCACCCCCTCGGCGGGCAGCACGAAGCCCGCCGACGCGGCCTCCACCTGGGCGGCGGGCCCGATCACGACGAGGTCGGCGCCGCGCCCGCGCAGCCGGTCCAGGACGGGCTGGAGTGCCTCCCCTCCCCGGCCGCCGGTGACCACGGCGATCACCGGCGAGACGTTGTCGACCATGGCGAGCGGGCCGTGCAGCAGATCGGCGCCGGAGTAGGCGAGGGCCGGGATGTAGCTGGTCTCCATCAGCTTCAGGGCCGCCTCCTTCGCCGTGGGGTAGCCGTAGCCCCGGGAGGTGATCACCATGCGCTCGGCGAAGCGGTAGCGGGCCGCCAGCGCCCGCACCTCGTCCCGGCGGGCCAGCACCCGGGCGGCCAGCTCCGGGAGGGCGTCCGCCGCCGAGGTGTCGCCGTCCCGGAGCCCTTCCACGAAGAGGTAGAGGGCGAGCAGGGAGGCGGTGTAGGTCTTGGTGGCCGGGAGGGCCTTCTCGGGCCCGGCCATGATGTCGATGTGGAACTCGGAGACCGCCGCCAGCGGGGAGTCCGGGTTGTTGGTCACCGCCAGGGTGACCGCCCCGGCCTCGCGGGCGGCCCTGGTGGAGGCCACCAGGTCGGGCGAGCCGCCGGACTGGCTGACGGTGATCACCAGCACGTCCCGCAGGTCGGGGCGGGCGCCGTACGCGGTGGTGGTGGACATGGAGGTCAGCCCGCAGGGCAGGCCGAGGCGGATCTCCAGCAGGTACTTGGCGTACAGGGCCGCGTTGTCGGAGGTGCCGCGGGCGGTCAGCAGGACGAAGCGCGGCCGGCGGGCGGCCACCCGGGCGGCCGTCTCACGGATGCGCGGCGCACCCTCGTCGAGGATGCGCCGCAGGACCGCGGGCTGCTGGGCCGTCTCGCCGGACATGATCCGGCCGGGGAGGTCGGCGTGGCCGGGGTCGTCGCCGGGGGCGCTGTGCTCGGCCGGGGTGGTGGCGGACATGGGTGGTGCCTCCAGGCGGTCCAGGTGCCCGGGGCGCCCGGCCAGGCCCGGCACCCCCCGGCACGGCACGGTCGCGCTCCGGTCAGACCCCGTCTCCCCCGCCGGTGACGACCTCGGCGGCGGCGCGTCCGCAGACGCGGGCGGCACCACGGGTCGCGATGTGCAGGGCACCCCTCGGTTCGGCCCGGTCGACGCCCATCTCGACCACGATCGTGTCGGGACGGGCCGCGACCAGGGCGTCCAGCGCCTCGGCCATCCAGGGGTGCCGGTGGACGTCGCGGACCACGGCGACGATCCTACGGTCCCCGCCCGCCCGCAGCACGTCCGCGACCACGGCGGCGGTGCCGGTCCCGGCCGCGTAGGAGCCGGTGGTGGTACCGGGCAGCAGGGCGGCCAGTTCGGCGGCCACGCCCCACGGGGTCTCGTCGCCGACCGCGATATTGGCCACGGGCGCCAGGGCGGCCACGTACACGGGTGAGGTGACGGGCTCGAAGGGGCGCTCGCCGGGGGTGAGGCGGACCGCGCGGCGGGCCGCGACGAGTCCGATGCCGGAGCCGGGCGCGGTCCCCTCCTGTGACGCCGCGCCCGGCTCTGCTGCAGCCCCCCTGGCCCGGCGCGTCCAGTCGGCGAGGGCGCGCACGCGCGCCGCCGCGTCGGCCAGCCGCTCCTCGGGCAGGTCGCCGTCCCGTACCGCGGCGACGATCGCGTCGCGCAGCCGCAGCACGGTGCCCTCGTCCGCGAGGCCGCCGCCGACGCAGATCGCGTCGGCGCCCGCGGCCAGGGCGAGGACCGAGCCGCGCTCGATGCCGTACGTCGACGAGATGGCCTGCATCTCCATCCCGTCCGTGACGATCAGGCCCTGGTAGCCCAGCTCTTCGCGCAGCAGACCGGTGAGGATCTGCGGGCTCAGGGTCGCGGGACGATTCGGGTCGAGCGCGGGCAGAAGGATATGCGCACTCATCACCGCTTTGGAACCCGCCGCGATGGCCGCGCGGAAGGGCACCAGCTCACGGGCGTGCAGTGTGTCCAGGTCCACATCGATGCGGGGCAGCGCGTGGTGCGAGTCCACATTGGTGTCGCCGTGTCCGGGGAAGTGCTTGGTGCACACCGCGACTCCGGCGGCCTGCATGCCCTCGACGTACGCGACGGTGTGCCGGGCCGTCAGCTGCGGGTCGGCGCCGAAGGACCGCACCCCGATGACCGGATTGTCCGGGTTCGAGTTGACGTCGGCGGAGGGCGCCCAGTTGAGGTCGACCCCGCACGCGGCCAGCCGGCGGCCGAGTTCGCGGGCGACGTCCCGGGTCAGGGCGGTGTCGTCGACGCAGCCCAGCGCGTAGTTGCCGGGGAAGGAGGAGCCGCCGCGGACTTCGAGGCGGGTGACGTCGCCGCCCTCCTCGTCGATGGCGACCAGGACGTCGTCCCGTTCCGCCCGCAGCCGCGCGGTGAGGGCGGTGAGCTGCTCGGGCGTGACGATGTTGCGGCCGAACAGGCCCACCGCCGAGAGCCCTTCGCCGATCTGCCGCAGCAGCCAGTCCGGTGCGGTGGTGCCGGTGAAGCCGGGCTGGAGGACGGTGAGCGCGTCACGGACGAGGGTGGCGGAGGCGCCGCTGAGGAGTGTCGTCATGGTGGGCGTCATCCCTTCACGGCGCCGGCGGTCATCCCGCCGACGGCGCGCCGCTGGAGGAACAGGAAGACGATGAGCACGGGGAGGGCGAAGAGGGTGGAGGCGGCCATGGTGGCGCCCCAGTCGTCGCCGAAGGCGGTCTGGAACTGGGTGAGCCAGAGCGTCAGGGTGTGGGCTTCCTTGTCCTTGTTCAGGACCAGGACCATCGCGAACTCGTTCCAGGCGGTGATGAAGCCGAAGAGCGAGGTGGCCATCAGACCGGGGGCGAGCAGCGGGAAGATCACCTTGCGGAAGGCCTGGCCGCGGGTGCAGCCGTCGATCTGGGCCGCCTCCTCCAGCTCCACCGGCACGGCGGCGATGAAGCCGCGCAGGGTCCAGATGGTGAACGGGAGGACCATCACGAAGTAGATGGCGGTGAGCAGCGGGATGCTGTTCAGCATGTCGCCGTCGCGGGCGATCATGTACATCGCGATGACCATGACCTCCCAGGGCGCCATCTGGGCCATCATCACGACGAGGACCACGGCCCGGCGGCCCTTGAACCGCATCCGGGCGATGGCGAAGCTCGCCGCGAGGGCGACCAGCAGGGCCAGCAGCACCGCGCCGAAGGTGACGATCAGGCTGTTGGTGACGAAGGTCCAGAACAGGTCGACGCCCGTCGCGGTGGGGTAGTTCTCGAAGGTCGGGGTGAAGACGAAGACCGGGTCCTTGGAGAGGATCTCGTGCTGCGGCTTCAGCGAGGACGAGAACATCCAGTAGACGGGGAAGATGAAGAGCGCCGCCAGGAGGAGCGCGGTCAGGTTCTTGAGGATCGCCGCGGGCTTCAGCGGCCGGCGCCGGCGCAGGACCTGCGGGGTGGTGGACGTGCTCACTGGTCGTCCTCCTGCTTCAGGATCAGGCGGAAGTAGAAGGACATGGCGGCGAGCAGCATCAGGATCGTGAGGATCGAGATGGCGGCGGCGAGGCCGTAGTGCTGCTGTCCGAGGCCCTCGATGTACGCGTAGACGGGCAGGGTCTCGGAGCCTCGGTCGGGGCCGCCGAGGTTCATGGCGTACACCTGGGCGAACGCCTTGAAGACCCAGATGATCTCCAGGAAGGTGGTGATCATGAAGAAGGGCTTGAGGTTGGGGAAGACCACCGACCAGAAGGTCCGCCAGCCGCCCGCGCCGTCCATCTTGGCCGCCTCGTACAGCTCGGACCCGATCGTGGTCAGGCCGGCGTACATGTTGAGGGCGACGAAGGGGACGGAGCCCCAGACCACCAGCAGGGTGACGATCACCAGGGTGGAGAAGCCGGTCTCGAACCAGTTGTGCTGGTCGTAGCCGGCGAAACCGAGCGTGCGCATCAGCCAGTTGACGACACCGAACTGCTCGTCGAAGAGCCAGCGGAAGATGGTCACGGAGGCGACGATCGGCATGGCCCAGGCGAACATCAGCGCCAGGGAGAGGGTGAGGCGCATCTTCTTGCCGAGGCGGTTGAGGAGCAGTCCGATCAGGGTGCCGAGACCCATGATCAGCAGCACATTGGCCGCGGTGAAGAAGACGCTGCGCAGGACGACGTTCCAGAAGTCGGAGTCGCCGAGCAGCTTGGTGTAGTTCTCGAAGCCGATCCAGACGGTCTCGCGGGTGATCATCTCCCGCCGGTTGACCTGCTGGAAGGAGAGCATCACGTTGCGGATCAGCGGGTACAGCAGGAGCGCGGCCATCGACAGCAGCGCGGGCGCGATCAGCAGATAGGGCAGGAGGCCGCTGGGCAGTACCCGTCTGCCGCGAGGAGGCGGCGTCGCCTCCACGGGGCCGGAAGCGGGTGGTGGAGTCTGCGGCGTCGCCCTCCCGGGCGAGCCGGCGGAGGCGGAGTCCACCGCCCCGTGGGAGTCCACGGTCATGGTTGTCTTCCTCGCGGTTCTGGGGCTGCCTCCCCGGCGGGGGCGGGCTCCCGCCGGGATGGGCCGCGCCCCTCGGCACAGGGACGCGGAGCACTGCGACGGCCCGGTGGTGCGGCCGCCTCACGGGCGCGGCCGCACCACCGGGTGCTGTGGACCTACTCCTGGTTGACGCGCTCGGTGATGACCTTGTCGGCCTCTTCACCGGCCTTCTTCGGGTCGGTGCCCTTCAGGACCTTGGTCATGTAGTCCTTGATCGGGTTCGGCGCGGTCTCGACGTTCGCCCAGCCCGGGGTCACCGGGGTGATCTTGCCGACGGGCGCGGCCTGAGCCATGGCCTCGGCGAAGGAGCCGGCCGGCGGCTTGAACTGGGCCGCGTCGTTGTTCGGGAGCAGACCGCCCTCGGTGGCCTGCGCGTACTTGGCCATGTGGTCCTTGCCGGCCGCGAGCGCCAGCCACTCCTTGGCCAGGTCCTTGTTCTTGGACCGCTCGGCGATGGCGAGGTTGGAGCCGCCGAAGAAGACGGAGCCCGGCTTGTCGGCCGTCTTGCCCGGGACCGGGAAGTAGCCGAAGTCGGCCTTGCCGCCGGCCTTGGTGATGGCGTCGATCGCGCCGCCGGCCTCCCAGCCGAGACCGATCCAGGACGCGACACCGCCCTTGGGCACGATGTCCGTGGACTGCTGCGGGGTCGCCTCGTCCTTGTCCTTCGGAGCGGTGGAGAAGGACTGCAGCTCCTTGTAGAAGTTGATCGCCGCCTCGGCCTCGGGGGTGGCGAGCGAGCCCTTCCACTTGTCGCCGTCCTTGACCGCGAGGTCGCCGCCCTCGTCCCACACGAAGCCGGCGTAGACGTACCAGCTCTGGCCTGGCAGGTAGATCGGCTGGATCTTGGAGTCGGACTTCTTGATCTTCTCCAGGCCGGCGATCCACTCGTCGCGGGTCTTCGGCGGCTGGACGCCGGCCTTGGCGTAGGCGGCCTTGTCGTAGATCACCACGCGGTTGGCCGCGTACCAGGGGGCGGAGTAGAGCTGGCCGTCCAGTTCGGCGGAGGCGACCATGCCCTTGTTCCAGCCGTCGTAGCCCAGGTCGGCCTTGCTGTCGGTCAGGTCGGCGAGGCCGCCGGTGACCGCGTAGCCGGCGGTCTGGGTGTTGCCGAGCTCCAGGACGTCCGGCGGGGTGTCCTCGGAGAGGGCCGTGGTGACCTTCTCCTGGATGCCGTTCCACTGCTGCGTCTCGACCTTGACCTTGACGCCCTTGTGCTTGGCCTCGAACTCCTTGTTGACCTCGGCTATCCAGGCCTCCGGAGCGGAGCCGTCCATGACCCAGACGGTCAGCGTCTTGTCCCCGCCGGACTTGCCGCTGTCACTGCCGCCGTCGTTGCCACACGCGGCGACGCCGACCATCATGCCCGCGACGCCGATCGTCGCGACGAGCTTGCGCTTCACGCAATCCTCCTCAGGGATGCCTGCAAACCCTGCCCACCGCGAAGCCTTACCTAAGGAGTAGTGCCTGTGGGGCTGGGACATGGTCTCTAGTGGTTTAGACCAGTAACCGGGAGCTTGGCCTAGACCTATAGGGGTGTCAAGGGTGTATAAGAAGGGCTGTCGTGTCCGTTATCGGACCGACACCTGAGGGAGGGCGACGACCCGCTACCGGTCCGTGCCACCATGTGAGCCGCGACAGACGGAGGAGCCGGTGACGGCACGAGCGCAGCAGTCGGAAAGGCGGGCCATGACCACGGACGGGGGTGGCACCGAGGCCGAGAGCGGAGCGGGCACGCGTATCGCGCGCGTCCCCAAGTACTACCGGCTCAAGCGGCACCTGTTGGACATGACGGAGACCCTGCCGCCCGGCACGCCGGTACCGCCGGAGCGCACCCTCGCCGCGGAGTTCGACACCTCGCGCACCACCGTGCGCCAGGCCCTCCAGGAGCTGGTCGTCGAGGGGCGGCTGGAGCGCATCCAGGGCAAGGGCACCTTCGTGGCCAAGCCCAAGGTCTCCCAGGCCCTGCAACTCACCTCGTACACCGAGGACATGCGCGCCCAGGGGCTGGAGCCCACCTCCCAGCTGCTGGACATCGGGTACGTCACGGCCGACGACACCCTGGCCGGGCTGCTGGACATCTCCGCCGGCGGCCGGGTGCTGCGCATCGAGCGGCTGCGGCTGGCCAGCGGCGAGCCCATGGCGATCGAGACCACGCACCTCTCGGCGAAGCGCTTCCCGGCCCTGCGGCGGTCCCTCGTCAAGTACACGTCCCTCTACACCGCCCTCGCCGAGGTGTACGACGTCCGGCTCGCCGAGGCCGAGGAGACGATCGAGACCTCCCTCGCCACTCCGCGCGAGGCAGGGCTGCTCGGCACGGACGTGGGCCTGCCGATGCTGATGCTCTCCCGGCACTCGCTGGACGCCCAGGGCGAACCGGTGGAGTGGGTGCGGTCCGTGTACCGGGGCGACCGCTACAAGTTCGTGGCCCGCCTCCAGCGGCCGCAGGACTGAGCCCGTCCAGACGCAAGGCCGGTGGCCGCACCCTCAGGGGTGCGGCCACCGGCCTTGCGCGTGCCCGGCCGGCCCGGACGCCGCCGGGCGCCTCGGCACCTTGTGTCCGGCAGCAACGTGACAGCACCCGTGAAGTGGCTGGTCGCCGGAGTGCGGACGGGGCCGGAGGCCATGACCCCAACCGGCCGGGGCAGTTGGTGCCACCCGTGAATTACTGACTCCGGACAGCGGATCGAGCATTCTGGAACACGTCGAAGGGAAACCCGGCAAGGGCCCCCGGCCGAGGACTGCCGAAGAAATTCGACGAATTCCTTTCGCGTCGCCGACGCGTTCCCGACCGCTCGAAGGAGTATTCCCGTGCGCGCTTCCACCGCCCTCACCGCCGCTCTCGCCACCGCCTCCGCCGCGACCGCCGCCGTCGCCCTGGCCGCCGGCCTCGCGCTCGGCACGGCCTCCGCCACGGCTCTCGCCGACGGCCCGGCCGTCACCCCCGCCGCCGCCCCGGTGACCACCGCCGCTCCCGGCGACGACACCGGCGACGGGTTCTCCTGGGGCTGAGCGAACCACTCGCACACCCCGGGAACCCGCGATCTACCTCATCGGCATCTCGCTGGCCGCGCCCCGCGCGGCGGCCCCCGAACCCCCCGCGCGGCTCCGTGTGCTGAAGGCCCTGGAACGGGCCGTCGGCCCCGCGGACCCGATCGAGACCGCCCGGGCCCTGGTCGTCGGACGGTCCGTCCGGATCGCCCTGTGCGTCGACGGGCCCTGCGAGATCGAAGCCATCGGGCACGCGCTGGACGTCTGCCGGCGCCTGCTCACCACAACACCGGAATTCGCGCACTACCGCATCGCCGACTGCAAACTCCTGTGAGACCTTTTTCAGTTCCGCCTGCGACGCACCGAAAGGTGACGCACCGAAAAGAGAACGGGGAATTCCAGCCGTGCTCGTGCACATTCTTGGCCCGCTGCGCGCCGAGGTCGACGGCGTGCCGGTCCCGCTCGGCGGCAGACGGACGCAGACGATCCTCGCCCTCCTCGCCCTGGAGGAGAACCGGGTCGTCCCGACCGACCGCCTGGTGGACGCCGTGTGGGGAGCCGCCCCGCCCGCCAGCGCCCGCACCCAGATCCGCATCTGCGTCTCCGCGATCCGGCGCGCCGTGGCCGAGGCGGCCACGACCGGGCCGGGCGGGGCGGGCGCCCCCGGACCGGGCGGGGCGGGCGCCCCGGCAGAGGACCCGATCGAGACCCACACCCTCGGCTACCGGCTCCGCCTGCCGCCCGGCGGACTCGACTCCGCGCTCTTCGACGCCCGGGTGGGCCGCGCCCGCCGACTGGCCCGGGAGGGGCGCAGGGCGGAGGCCGTCCTGGAGCTGCGCGGCGCGCTCGCCCTCTGGAACGGGCCGGCCCTCGCGGGTCTGACCAGTCCGGCGCTGGAGCCGGCGGTCCGCCGGCTGGAGGAGGAGCGGGTCCGGGCCACCGAGGAGCGGCTGCGGCTGGAGCTGGAACTCGGCCGGCACGAGGACGTGATCGGCGAGCTGATCGCGCTGACCGCGGAGCACCCGTTCCGGGAGCGGCTGCACGGCCAGTTGATGCTGGCCCTCCAGCGGTCCTGCCGCACGGCCGAGGCGCTGGCCGCCTACCGGCGCATCCGGCTGACACTGGTGGAGGAGCTGGGGATCGAACCCGGGCCCGAGCTCAGCGGTCTGGAGCAGGCGATCCTGACGGGCGAGCGCCTGAGCGCGTGAGCGCGTGAGCCGGCCCGGGCCGGCGGGGCAGACCTGGTGGGGCAGGGCAGGCCGGGCGGGGCAGGGGGCAGACCTGGCGGGGCGAGGGCTTCACAGGGTGATCCACAGGTCCTGGAGCCGGTGCTCCGAGATCCCGTCCGTGGGCCTCAGCTCGTAACGGTGTGCCCGCACGTCCCCGGCCGTGAACGCCCAGTCCACCCGCCAGAACGGCAGCGGCCGGTTGAAGACGCTGTCCCAGTCGAAGCCGACCGGGGCCGGGAACTTCCAGCTCAGGGGCAGCAGATCGGTGTTGGCCTCCAGGGCGTCCCGGGCCAGTGAGCGCACCCCGTCCAGATCGCGCATCGCGGCTGTCGAGTTGAAGTCGCCCGCGATCACCACCGGGTGGGGGTTGTCCCGCAGGTCCCGTTCGAGGCCCGCGACCTCCTCCCGCCGCCAGTCGAACTTGCGCTGGAAGTAGGCGTCGAAGTCGAAGTCCGCGAAGGGGTTGAGGTTGTCCGGCGCCAGCTGGACCGTGACATGCACGTTGTAGACGCTGAGCACCCGGTCGCCCACCTGGAGGTCGGTGCGCATGACCTTGTCCCGTTCGAAGATCCGCTTGAACGCGGGGGACGTCTCGCGGTCGAGTTCCTTGCCCGGACCGACCAGCGGCTTGGCCACCACGGGGAAGCGGGAGATCGTCAGCAGCTCGCCCCGGCGGGCGATATGGTAGCCGGGGAACTCCTCGCGCAGGCGGGCGTCGTCGTCGATCCGCCGGTAGCCCTCCTCCCCCAGGCCCGGCTGCCACAGGACGTGCTCCTGAAGGAGGTAGACGTCCGCCTCCTGGCGGTGCAGCAGTTCGTACAGCCGGTCCACGCCGGTGTCGGCGGCCCAGTACTGGGTGTTGAGGGAGACGATCCGCAGCGCGCCGGGCGGCACCGTGGGCTCGTCGCGCCAGAGGGCGGGCCAGTTGATCCCGGACCCGGTGAGCAGGGCGAGGACCAGGGCCGTCGCGGAGATTCCGGCGGCCCAGGGGCGCCGGCGGCCGCAGGCGGCGGCGCTCGCGGCGAGCAGCAGGGCGGGGACGGCCAGCAGGAGCAGCGGGGGCGCGGCGTCCAGCAGGATCGCCCAGTGCCAGCGTCCGCTGACCTGCCAGCGGACCACGGCGTACAGCAGCCAGAGGACGGCGAGGGCGCAGAGCAGCCGGCCGTACCAGAGCCGCAGGACGCGCGCGACGCGCCGGACCGGGCCGGGGCCCCCGCCGGGCACGCCCGGACCGCCCGGACCGGCGGCGGGGTCCCCGGGCCCGGTCGGGGCGGAACGGGGCTCCGGCGGCTCGGAATCGGACCGAGCCGGAGTGGAGCCGGGCTCCGCCGGGGCGGGGGACGCGCCCGGGGCGGTCCGGGCGGGCCGGGTCTCGTGGAGGGTCATGCCGCACCCGCCTGGAGCCGGTACATCCGCCGGAAGCGCCCGCTGACCGCGTACTGCGCGAGCCCGAGTGCCAGCCCGCCGACCACCGCCGTGTTGACGAGCAGATGCGCGGCGGTGAAGAAGGCGAGGAAGGCGAACCCCCGCTCCCGCCTCACGAAGCGGTACTGCCCGAGGTCCGCCAGGACCGTCCCCGCCAGCGCCGCGAGGAAGACCGCCGCCGCCCACGGGGTGAGGACGGCGAACGGCAGGGCCGCGACGGCCAGCCCGCCCAGGGCGGAGGCGGCCGCCCGGCCGCCGGTCTCCATCCCCTGCATCGCCCGCCCCCGGTCCAGATAGAACGGCACCCGCAGCCGGCTGCGCACGAACGCCTTGCGCAGCAGCGGACGCATCCGGCTCTCGTCCGAGAGCTGTCCCCGGATACGGGAGCTGAGCAGCATCGGCCAGCGCGCGGCCATCCGCTCGGCGTGGTCGATCTCCTCGGTCTGCCGCAGCGCGGGGTTGAACCAGCCGGCGTCCGTGAAGGCGGCCCGGCGGACCGCGCCCAGGGCGTAGAACCCGCCGCTGACCAGCCCTTCGGCACTCTTGCGCCAGTAGTAGTACTGGAGGATGCGGTACTGGCCGACCAGGGTCTCGGTGAACAGCGGCTCCTTGTCGGGGATGCCGAACACCGCGCCGTACGCGGGGTTCTCCTCGAACAGGGCGACCGCCTGGGCGACGGCCTCCGGGTGCATGGTCAGATCCGCGTCCAGGAAGAAGACGATCTCCCCCTGGGACGCACGGACCCCGAGGTTCCGGCTGGCCCCCGGGCCGCCGTTCTCCGGTGCGCGCACCAGGCGGACCGGGTGGGCGGCGGCCCGTTCCGCGCAGCCGTCGGTACTGGCGTCGTCGACGACGATCACTTCCAGGTTGGGGTAGGTCTGCGCGCGGATCGACTCCAGGCACAGGTCGATGGTGCGGCGGTCGTTGTACATGGGGACGACCACCGAGACGAGGGGTTCGGTCATGGGATGTCCTCGCAGGGTGCGGGCGGGGCGGGCGGGGGTCAGAGAAGGGTCGGCAGGAGCAGCAGGGCGCCCCAGACCGAGGAGTTGGCGAGCATGGTCCGGTCCCGGAGCAGGGTGCGCACCGGCTCGCCGCCCCCGCCGTCGACCACGACGACCTGGAGGTAGCGGAAGAGCGCGAAGAGGGCGCAGGGCACGGTGAGCAGGGCCAGGTCGCCGAAGCCGGACTCGGTGCGCAGATACATCAGGTAGCCGATCATCGTGAGGGCCGAGCAGAGGACCAGGACGAGATCGAGGAAGTGGGCCGAGTACCCGACCAGCGCGGGGCGGTGCCCGGTGCCGGAGACCCCCAGCTCGTGCCGGCGTTTGCCCAGGATCAGGACCAGGCAGACGACGAGGACGGTGAGGACCAGCCACACCTCCACCGGCCGGTGCGCCGCCTGGTAACCGCCGATCAGGCGCAGTACGAAGCCGGTCGCCACCACGAACACGTCCAGCAGCGGCAGATGCTTGAGCTTGAAGCTGTAGGCCCCGTTGACGGCGAGGTAGAGCAGCACCACGGCGGTCGTGCCGGTGCCCAGCACGGCCAGGGCCGGGGCCAGCAGGGCGGCGAGTACCACGGCCGTGATGACGGCGGACCCCATGCTCATCCGCCCGGAGGCGAGCGGCCGGCGGCGCTTGACCGGATGGCGTTTGTCGCGTTCCACGTCGGCGATGTCGTTGAGGACGTACACCAGCGAGGAGGCGAGGACGAAGGCGGCGGTGGCGAGCAGGACACGCAGTCCGGTGTCCGGGTGCCAGCCGGCGCCGAGCAGCGGCAGCGGCACCACCGCGAGGTTCTTGGGCCACTGGCCCGGCCGGACCAGGGCGAGCGGGGCGGGCAGCCGCCCGGTGCGGGCCGGTGCGGCGGCCGGGGGTCTTTCCGTGGTTTCCGTGGTTTCCGTCGCTTCCGTGGCTTCGGTCAGATCCTGGAGATCGGTCATGACGCCCTCTCAGAAGAAGATCTTCGCGGCGGACAGCAGCCCCTGCTTCCAGGGGTCCCGGCTGGTGCGGCCCGAGGTGGCCCGGCCGCCGGCGCTCTCCGGCGGGGCGGCGTGCCGCGCGGTGCGCCACCAGTCGTAGGTGCGCAGCACCGCGTCCGCGTTGGAGTGGCGGGGGGTGAAGCCGAGCCGGGCCTTGGCCTTGTCGATGCTGACGTAGGAGTCGTCCATCAGCTTGTGCAGCAGCCGCCCGTACACCGGGGAGAGCCGCAGCCGTTGCAGGGCGCTGAGGACCGCGAGGGCGGGGCGGGCGGGGAGGCCGACGACCCGCTTGCCGTGGCCGGCGGCGTCCAGCACGGCCTGGAAGTCCTCGCGCAGGGTGCCGAATTCGGCGGCGGCGAGATTGTAGGTGTCGTTCGCGATCTCGTCGGAGGCGGCGAGGACGGTGACCACGGCGTCGACCAGGTCGTCCACGGCGAACATCTGGATGCGGACGTTCCCCTTGCCCAGGACGGGGAAGTTGCGGCCCTCCTCGGCCCATTCGAAGAGCATGGAGAACAGGCCCATCCGGCCCGGCCCGACGAAGGTCTTGGGGCGCAGGATCGGTACGCAGAGGCCCGTGGCCCGGTACCGCTCCGCGACCTCCTCGGCCGCCGCCTTGGCGCGGCTGTAGGTGTCGACCGGTTCCCGGGGGTACTCCTCCGGGGTCGGGACCACGGTCGGCAGTCCGTAGACGGCGGTGGAGGAGATGTGCACCACGCGGCGGGTGCCGGCCGCCTCGGCGGCGGCGAAGACGTTCCCGGTGCCGCCGACGATGATGGAGCGGATCAGCTCGTCGGGGTAGCTGGGCAGGGCGGCGGCCGCGTGGATCATGACGTCCGCGCCGTCCAGGGCCCGGTCCATCAGGGCCCGGTCGCGGATGTCCCCGGTGAACTCCACCCCGGGGCCGGGGCGGAGGTCCACCCCGCGGACCTGGTGGCCCTCGGCGAGGAGCCGTTCGACGAGCCGGGAGCCGAGCATGCCGGCCGCGCCGGTGATCGTGATCACCACTGGGAGCTCACCTTCTGCTTGATGAAACGGGCGACCAGAGGGGTCAGCCCGCGGTCGAGGACCTCGCCCAGCGCGTCGACCGTGCGCTCGGCCTCCACCGGTTCGGTGACCAGGGAGGGGCCGATGATCAGCGGGTTGAGGCCGTTGAGGGTGTAGTAGGCGTAGATGCCGTGGTCCTCGTAGAGGGCGTTGATCACCGCGCAGGTGACCAGCTTGGTCTTGAAGCGGGGGTCACGGGCCATGCCGCCGGGGGCGAGCTTGGCGACCAGGTCGAGGACGCGCGGGCCGCCGTCGATGAAGACGCCCCACAGCGCGCCGGCGCCGGCGACCCGGCCGATCTCGTCGGGGAACTCCTTGGCCAGGCGCTCCAGGCCCGGTTCCAGGACGGCGCCCAGGGCCCGGGCGCGGGCCGGGTAGTCGTCCTCGATCGCGATGTTGACGGCCTCCAGGGCGGTGACGCACTCCTCGCCGAAGCCGTAGTAGGTGGTGGAGGTGGACTGGAGGAGGGCGTCGCCGAGGTTGTCGTACGCCTTGCGGAAGACCGGTTCACGGGCGACGAAGGCCGAGATGGAGGACTTGCCGCCGCCGAAGGACTTGGAAGTGGTGAGCACGTCCGGGATGAGGTCCGGGTAGCGCATGAAGTGGAAGAGGCTGCCGGTCTTGCCCCAGCCGGTGTAGATCTCGTCGAAGATCAGCACGATCTTCTCCCGGTCGCACAGCTCGCGCAGCCCGCGCAGGAACTCCTCGGAGCACCACTGGATGGTCGAGGCGCTGAACGGCTCGATGAGGATGGCGTACACGTCGTCCGGGTGGGCGGCGACGGCGCGCTTGACGGAGCCGAGGTCGCCGTAGCGGAAGGTGTCGATGCCCGGGATGGTGGGGAAGCCGAACTGCGCCTGGCCGGTGAGTCCGCCGGAGCCGAGGAGCTTGCCGTGGAAGGCGCAGTCCGCGCGGAGGACGGTGTTGCGCCGGCCCTTGTGGTACTTGTACGCGAGCTTGACGGCCCCTTCGACGGCCTCGGCGCCCGAGTTGGGCAGGAAGGACATGTTCAGGTCGCCGGGCAGGACCTCGGCGAGGTTGTGGCCGAGGGCGGCGAGGTAGGGCGAGAAGTAGGTCTTGTGGACCTCCATCCGCCGCTCACGGGCGAAGCGTTCGCGGGCGGCGAGGATGCGGGGGTGGTTGTGGCCGTGGTTGAGGACCCCGACCCCGCCGGTCATGTCGAGGACGCGGCGGCCGCTGTCGAGGGTGAGGTAGGCGCCCTCGGCGCTGGTGACCAGCTCGCGGCCGAAGCCGAAGGAGGTCATCAGGGAGACCTGGCTCTTGTTCACATAGCGGCGGTAGAGGTCGTGGACCTCGCCGACCTGGAGGTTCTCGGCGTCGTCAAGGGTGTACACGGGCTTCTCCCATCGAGAGGGCGTGGGTGTGCGGGGCGGGGACGGCAGGGGCGGTGGGGGTGGGGGCCGGCTCGGGGGCCGGGGTGACGGGGGCGGGCTCCGGGGCCGGCTCCCGGGTCGGGACGGGTACGGGGGCGGGGGTGCCGCGCAGCCGGGAGAGGACCAGCACCAGGCCCGCGCTGCCGAGTTCGGCGAGGACGCAGACCACCCGGCTGGCGATCGCGACCGCCGCGGCCAGCCCGCCGGGCAGCACGGTGGCGAGGGCGGCCGTGATGGTCAGCTCCCGCACCCCCCACCCGTCGGGCACGATCACGGCCAGGCTGCTGACCACGGTGGCCAGCGCGAACCCGCCGACCCCCGCGCCCAGTCCGGCCCAGGCGGGCGCGCCGACCGCCAGCGCCAGCAGCCACAGATGCAGTCCGGACGCGGTCCAGGAGGCGACCGCCAGCAGGACGGCCCGGCGGACCGCCGCGTCCGGCGGGGTCTCGACCGGCCGTTTGACCAGCCGGGCGACGGCCGCGACCGGCCGGGTGACCAGGGCGGGGCGCACGGTGGCGGCGAGGAAGAACAGCGCCGGCAGGCAGAGCCAGCCCCACTGGCCGGGCAGCGCGGCGGGCGCGGCGGCGAGACTGACGGCCGCGCCGGTCAGCAGGGTCAGGGCCAGGCTGAGGACGTAGGCGGAGGCCATCTGGGAGCCGGGCACCCCGACCGCGCGGCCGTGGGCGACATGGGTGATCACGCCCCAGACCCGGCCGGGCACGTACTTGCTGAGCTGCCCGAGGAAGTAGATCCGGGCCGCGTAGAGACCGCGGATCGGGTGCTCGCCGGGGACGAGGACCCGCCAGGCGTGCACCGCGAGGACCAGCCCGGCGATATTGGCGAGGAGGGAGGCGAGGAGCAGCGGGACCGCCTCCGCGCGGGCGAACGCCCGTGCCGCGGTGGGGCCTTCGCCGCGGACGACCACGTACACGCCGATCAGGGCGGCCACGACGATGACGGGGGTGAGGATCCTGCGGAGCCGTTCGGTCATCGCCCGGCCACCGCCCGCCGGTTCTGGTCCCGGTCCCGGTCCTGGTCTTGGTCTCGGTCCTGGTCTTGGTCCTGGTCTTGGTCTTGGGCCTGCTCTTGGTCTTGGGCCTGCTCTTGGGCCCTGACCTCGCCGCGGCGGGCGTCGCCCCGGGCATCGCCGCCCCGCTCCCCGCCGCGCGGGGCCGGGCCGCGCCGGGCCGCGCGCGGCGCGACGGCCCGTGCCGCCGCCCGGAGGCCGCCCACCGCCGCCCCGGCCAGCAGCGCGGCATGCGTGAGCAGATGGACGCCCGCGAAGAAGGGCACGAAGGCCGCGCCCCTGCGCCGCCCGGCGAACCGCAGCAGCCCCAGGTTGGCCAGCCCGAAGGCGAGCAGCCCGGCGGCCGGCAGCCCCGCGGCGAGGGCCGGCGGCAGCCAGGGCGCCACCGGCAGGGACCCGAGGAAGAGGGCCGCCGCGAGCACCGAGGCCGGGCTGTTGGCGGTCAGGTTGCTCCGACCGCCCCGGCGCGCCGAGAGCAGCGCGGGCACCAGGAGCAGCGCCCGGCGGTAGGTCTCGGCGAGCAGCGGTCCGAGCCGGTGCTCCTCGTCGTGCCGGGCCGTCACCCGCTCGGTGAGGACGATCCGGTAGTGCGGGGCGAGCCGGTCGCTGAACTCCAGGTCCTCGGAATCGCGCATGCTCTCGTCGAAGCCGCCGAGCCGGTCGAACACCGCGCGCGGCACGGCCGCCTGGGCGAAGAAGGCCGTCTCCACCTCGCCCGCGCCCCGCGCCCGCCACCAGTAGGCGTGCAGCACCTTGTAGTGCTCGACCGGCCCGTCGTCGAAGAGCGGCTCCGGGGCGATGACCCCGTGCACACAGCCCAGTCCGGGATCGGCGCGCAGGAGCTCCAGCGCGGCGGCCACCGAGTCCGGGGTCAGGGCCTCGTCGGAGTCGAGGAAGAAGAGCACCTCTCCGGTGGCGGCCGCGATGCCCGCGTTCCGGGCGGCGGAGACGCCCCGGTTGGCGCCGCCGCCGAGCAGGGTGCAGGGATGGCGGCGGGCGATCTCGGCGGTGGCGTCGGTGCTGCCGTCGTCCACGACGATGACCTCGTGGACGGGGTGGGTCTGCGCGTAGACGGACCGCAGGCAGGCGTCGAGGGTGCGGGCGGAGTTGTAGGCCGGTATGACGACCGACACGGTTTGCGTCATGGGCCCAGTCCACCGGGCTCGCGTATTGGCCGGATATCGGTTGCGTATCGCCGGACGGGATCGCCGTGACCAGCCAACTCCCCCGTCAAAAAGGTCAGTTGGAGCCTGCTAGCGTTCCCGGCCACAGCTCGGCGGGAGGGCCGCCGAGACCTTCCGCGAGGGGTGCCCATGTCCCGTTCCGGCGTCGCCGCCGAGCCCGTGTCCCCGGTGGCGGACGCGGCCCGCCCCGGACGCTCACGGTGGCCGCCCCCGGGGCTCCGGGGGCTCCGGGCCCGGTGGCGGGAGCTGCCGCGCACCGCACGTCTGCTGGTCGCGGCCACCGCCCTCTGGGCGGCGTTCAGCGCGGCCGGCCCGGTGCTCAGCGGCCGTTGGTGGGTGTGGCTGCTCCCGGATCTGGCGCCGCCGCCGCTGCTGCCCCTGGTCCCCCTGGTGCTGCTGGCCTGCTGCCTCGCCCGCCCGGCCCGGCGGGTGCGCCGGGCCCTGGTCCCGGTGCTGGCGCTGCTCCTGGTCGCGGCCGTCCCCCGGGCCGGGTTGAACTGGGCCGCCCTCACCCCCGGCGGCGGCCCCGACCGGGCCCCCGCCGGCGCCCTGACGGTCTACTCCTGGAACACGCTCTACTGGGACACCACCGACGACCCCGACGCCTTCCACCGCCATCTCGCGTCCCGGAACGCGGACGTCTACCTCCTCCAGGAGTACCTGGCATGGGAGGACGGCGGACCGGCTCCGATCGACCGGCTGGACCGGCTCCGCCGGGAGTTCCCCGCCCACCACATCGCCGTGCTGGGCGAGTTGGTGACCCTCTCCCGCTACCCGATCGTCGCCCGGCCGCCGGTGGGGCAGGCGCGCGGGCTGACGGCGCGGACGCCCTGGCGGGAGCGGTTCGAGCGGGGCAAGGTGCTGCGCACGGACATCGACGTCGGGGGCACGGTGGTCTCCTTCTACAACGTGCACGTCCCCGTGCAGCTCGACGTCCTGCGCAGCCCGCTGAGCCCGGACTTCTACCGGGTGATCCGGGACAGCGACCGCGAACGGCGGGACCACTACGCGGCGCTGCGGCGGGACGCGGCGGCCAACCCGCGTCCGGTGCTGATCTCCGGGGACTTCAACACCACCCCGGCGATGGGCGATCTGGACGGCCTGCGCGCCACCTTCCGGGACGCCCTCCCGGCCTCCGGCTCCTTCCTGCCGGGCACCTGGAAGGCGGGCGGGGCGGGGCTGTGGCGGCTGGACTGGACGTTCACCGACGAGCAACTGGCCGTTCACCGCTACGCGTTCACCTCGCCGGAGGGCCTGTCCGACCACCGCGGCCAGGAACTGACCGTCTCCCTCACGCGCCCGTCCGGACCCGCCCACGGCTGACACCCGTCCCGCCGCGTCCCCGGCCACCCCTCCTCGGCGGCCCGGGACGCGGCGGCCCCCGTACACCGGGCGCCCCGCGCGGAGCGCCCCCCTCAGGCGCCCGCGCGGGGCACCCGCCTCAGACGCCCGCCTCGTCCAGCCGGCGTCGCTGGTCCGCGTCGAGGCGCAGGTCGAGCGCCCCCATCGCCTCCTCGATCTGGGCGACCCGGCTGGCCCCGACCACGGGCAGCACCGCCGGGTCGTGGTCCAGCAGCCAGGCCAGCACCACCTGGTTGACCGTGGCGTCCAGCTCCCCGGCCACCTCCCGGAGCGCGGCGAGGCGCGGGGGCGTGCCCGGGTGGTCGTACGCCCCGGGGACCTCGACGTCCTCGCGGGTGTAGCCGCCGGCCAGCAGGGAGCTGTAGGCCCACAGCCGCAGCTCCCCCTCGGCCCGTACGTAGTCCAGGAGTTCGGGGGTGACGTGCACATGGGCGGAGGAGGGCAGCGCCATGTCCAGCCGGGGCTGGAGGTAGGAGTAGCGGTACTGGAGGTGGGTGAAGCGCGGCCGGTCGCCGGCGAGGGCGCGGGCCCGCTCGACCCGCCAGACGGCGTGGTTGCTGACGCCCAGCTCCCCGGCCTTGCCGCCGTCCACCAGGTCGGCCAGGGCCGCCACGGTCTCGGCGAGCGGGGTGGCCCGGTCCTCGATATGGGCCCAGTACAGCTCGACGCGGTCGGTGCCGAGCCGCCGCAGGCTCGCCTCCACGGCCGCGCGGACGGCCTTCTCGGACAGGCCCTCGGCGTTCTCCAGACCGGTGCCGGGGGTGGCGGGCCGGGCGCCGCCCTTGGTGGCGAGCACCACCTGGTCCCGGTTGCGGCGGTCCGCGAGCCAGCGGCCTATCACGTCCTCGCTCTCGTCACCGGTGCCGCCGTCGACCCAGAAGGCGTAGTTGTCGGCGGTGTCGATCACCGTGCCGCCGAGTTCCGTGAAGCGGTCGAGCACGGCGTACGAGGTCTTCTCGTCGACGGTGGTGCCGAACGGCAGGGCGCCGAGAGCGATGGTGCGCTGCGGGATCGCCATGGATGCAGTCCTTACTCACACAGACGGGCTTTGGACTAGACCATCTTGGATCAACAAGGCGGCCCACAGGGGTGTTTCACGGAATCGCACGGTGATGTCACATGCTGGACATGATTGGTCTAGTCCTGAAACCCGTACCCGGCATAGCATCACAGGGCCCGCACACCAGGGCACGGACGGTCACGGCAGAGCACGACGGAGTCGGCACTCGGGGGGACACGTTGCTGGAGGCGCTCGGGATACAGCAGTCGGCGGAGATCGCCTACCGACTGATGCTCGAACGGCCCGACTACGCGGTGGCGGACATGGCGCGCCACCTCGGCTGGACGGAGGCGGAGGTCCGCGCGGCCCTCACCGGTCTCGCGGACGCGAAGCTGGTGGCGATGGAGGACGAGTCGGGGGCCGTCTCCCCGGCCAACCCGGAGGTCGGGTTCTCCTTCCTGCTCGCCCGCGCCGAGGCCGAACTCAACCAGCGCAGACGGCAGGTGGAGCAGGCCGAACGGGCGGTGGAGGAGATCCTCGCCGGCTTCGCGGACGGCGGCGGGCGGGCCTTCCGCCACGACATCGTGGACCGCATCCACGGGGTGGACGCCGTCCGCGAACGGCTGGAGACCCTGGCGGCGACGGCCCGCTCCGAGTGCCTCTCCCTGCTGCCGGGTGGCGCCCAGCTGCCCGACACCATGGACGCCAGCCAGCCCCTGGACGAACTGGCCCTCGCCCGGGGCGTCCGCATCCGCTCCATCTACCAGGAGAGCTTCCGCAACGACCCGCCCACCCTCGAATACGTGCGCTGGTACTGCGATCTGGGCGGCGCGGCGCGCACGGTGCCGGTGGTCCCGATGCTGATGGTGATCATCGACCGCAAGGCGGCCCTGGTGCCCATGGACCCGGAGGACGGGCGGGCCGGGGCGCTGGAGGTGCGCAGCGGCGGCCTGGTCAACGCGCTGGTGGTCCTCTTCGACCAGCTCTGGGAGTCCGGCACCCCCTTCGGCGAGACCCCCCGCCGCGACGAGCACCAGCTCTCCCCGCAGGAGCGCGAACTGCTGCTCCTCCTGGGCATCGGCAGCACCGACGAGATCGCGGCCCGCCGGCTCGGGGTCTCCCTGCGCACGGTCCGCCGGATGAGCTCGGAACTGATGTCCCGGCTGGGCGCGCGCAGCCGCTTCGAGGCGGGCGTCCGGGCGGCCAAGGAGGGCTGGCTCTGAAAACCCGTCCGGAAGACCGCACGGCGCTGAGACGAACGGCCGCTCCGGAGCGACGAACGGTCGCCCGGGAGCGCCCGGCGGTCGTCACTTGTCCGTTATTCGAGCCGGGGTTCCGCCCAAGGGGCAGGTCGCCTAGATTTCCTGCGCGTTACGGGTGATCACACGGGACGGGAGCCACACCATGGCAGAGCCGGCACCAACGAAGACACCGCGGCGGAACCTGAATCCGCGGTCCATAGCGGTCTGGGTCCTCGTCGCTCTGGTGGGCGCGGTCGGCTGGAGCGTGCTGGCCCTGTCCCGGGGCGAGGAGATCTCCGCCGTCTGGATGCTGGCGGCCGCCCTCGGGTCCTACGCCATCGCCTACCGCTTCTACGCGCGCTTCATCCAGTACCGCGTACTGAAGGCGGACCGGACCAGAGCCACCCCGGCCGAACGCCTGGACAACGGTGTCGACTTCCACCCCACCGACCGCCGGGTGCTCTTCGGCCACCACTTCGCCGCCATCGCCGGCGCCGGACCGCTGGTCGGCCCGATCCTCGCGGCGCAGATGGGCTATCTGCCGGGGACCATCTGGATCGTCGTGGGCGTGATCTTCGCCGGCGCGGTCCAGGACATGGTCACCCTGTTCTTCTCCACCCGCCGGGACGGCCGTTCACTGGGCCAGATCGCGCGGGACGAGATCGGCCCGTTCGGCGGCGCCGCCGCCCTGCTCGCCGTGTTCATCATCATGATCATCCTGCTGGCGGTGCTGGCCCTGGTGATCGTGAACGCCCTGGCGCACTCCCCGTGGGGCGTGTTCTCCATCGGCATGACCATCCCGATCGCCCTGTTCATGGGTGTCTACCTGCGCACCCTGCGGCCGGGCAAGGTCTCCGAGGTCTCCGTCATCGGCGTCGCCCTGCTGCTGCTGGCGATCGTCGCGGGCGGCTGGGTCGCGGACTCCTCCCTCGCGGACTTCTTCACCCTGGAGCCGGGCACCCTGGTCATCTGGATGGTGGTCTACGGCTTCTTCGCGTCGGTGCTGCCGGTCTGGCTGCTGCTCGCGCCGCGCGACTACCTCTCCACCTTCATGAAGATCGGCACCATCGTGCTGCTCGCGGTGGGCGTGATCGTCGCGACGCCGGTGCTGAAGATGCCGTCGATCACCGACTTCGCGAGCAACGGGCAGGGGCCGGTCTTCTCCGGGTCGCTGTTCCCGTTCGTCTTCATCACCATCGCCTGCGGCGCGCTCTCCGGCTTCCACTCCCTGGTCTCCTCGGGCACCACCCCGAAGATGATCCAGAAGGAGACCCAGGTCCGGATGATCGGCTACGGCGCGATGCTGACGGAGTCCTTCGTCGCCATCATGGCCATGATCTGCGCGAGCATCCTGGACCCGGGGCTCTACTTCGCGATCAACTCCCCCGCCGGTGTCATCGGCACCACGGTGGACTCCGCCTCCCAGGCCGTCGCCAACTTCGGCTTCACCGTCTCACCGGATCTGCTGGCGCAGGCCGCCAAGGACGTCGAGGAGGCGAGCCTGCTCTCCCGCACGGGTGGCGCGCCGACCTTCGCACTCGGTATGTCGGAGATCTTCGCCGCGGTGATCGGCGGCGCGGGCATGAAGGCGTTCTGGTACCACTTCGCGATCATGTTCGAAGCCCTGTTCATCCTCACCACGGTCGACGCGGGCACCCGGGTGGGCCGGTTCATGCTCCAGGACATGCTGGGCAACGTCTACAAGCCGATGAAGCAGGTGAGCTGGAAGCCCGGCGTCTGGTTCGCCAGCGCGGTGGTGGTCGGCGGCTGGGGCTACTTCCTCTGGGTCGGCGTCCACGACCCGCTCGGCGGCATCAACCAGCTCTTCCCGCTGTTCGGCATCGCCAACCAGCTGCTGGCGGCGGTCGCCCTCGCGGTCTGCACCACCCTGCTGGTCAAGTCCGGCCGTCTGAAGTGGGCGTGGGTGACGGCGGTGCCGCTCGCCTGGGACGCGACGGTCACCCTCACCGCGAGCTGGCAGAAGATCTTCTCCAGCGACCCGAAGGTGGGCTTCTTCGCCCAGCGCGACAAGTACCAGGCCGGCATCGACTCCGGCGAGGTGCTCGCCCCGGCGAAGTCGATGGACGACATGCACACCATCGTCACCAACTCGACCGTGGACGGGGTGCTCTGCGCGCTGTTCGCCGTGCTCATCCTGATCGTGCTGGCCGACGCGGGCCGGGTCTGCTGGAAGGCCATCAGCGACCCGGACGGGGTGCGCCTCGCCGAGACCCCGTACGTCAAGTCGAAGATCGTCGCGCCGGACGGGCTGTTCCCGACCGCCGAGGAGAAGGCCGAACTGGCCGCGGTGGGCGCGGGCGTGCCGGCCCCCGCAAGCTCCTCGGAGAACGAGACCACCGGAAGCGGCCGGCCGTGACGGCCGCGGCGGGCACGAGCACGGACACCCGGGGCCGGCTGCGGCGCGCGGTGGCCTGGATCCGCTGGTACGTGCGCGAGGTGTCGGGCGAGACGGTCTACGACCGCTATGTCGCCCACACCCGCGCCCACGACCCCGCGGCCCCCGTGCTGTCCCGCCGCGCCTTCGAACGCGCCCGCATGGACGAACGCGAGGCGGACCCCCGCAACGGCTTCCGCTGCTGCTGACCTCCGCGCACCCGATCACGCCGAAGGGCCGCCGCTCCACCGGGGAGCGGCGGCCCTTCGCCGTCGGGTAGTGCACCCAGTCCTTGAGCTGCTCGGTGGCCAGGGTGATGTCCACCGGCGCGGGCAGTTCGAGGTCCTTGCCGAACGGCACCGTGCGGGCGTTCTCGTACCGCACGCCGTCGGGCCGGCTGTACACCGTGACCTCGCAGCTGTCGCGGTCGATCAGCAGGAAGAGCGGGATGCCGGTCTGGGCGTAGGCACGGGGCTTCTCCACCCGGTCGCGTCCGTCGGTGTCCGAGTCGTACATGGTGACCTCGACGACCATCAGCACCTGGTCCGGGTCCGCCCACTCGCCCTGACCGACGAAGGCTTCACTCGGCGCCAGGGAGCCGTCCGGGGTGCGGGCGGTCGGTGGTCACGGTCATGGACCCTCCCCTCAAGGGCCACGATAGCGGCGCCGGGTACCCTCCGCGGGGTCGTTCACGGGGCGGGCGGGGCCGTTCGTTTCCCGTCGCTCCCGACACGGAGACACAACATGTGGGGGGTGAGCCATCGAGCCGCCCCCACATGTATGCTCGTCTCGCTGTCGACGCAGGGGAATCCGGTGCGAATCCGGGACTGTCCCGCAACGGTGAGCGGTGTGCTGTGCGCTGCCCGCGAGTCCGAAGACCTGCCGACGGTCGCCCGGTCGACCGACCCGGGCGCCAGACGTCCGGGCCTCGCGGTTGGGCCGGTGGACGCCGTGCACGCGTGTGCCCGTTTCCGTGGGCCCGTGCGCGCGGCCGCCCCCTCCCGCCGGCCCCGAGCCGAGCGAGGGAGAGCACCACTGTGACCATCGCGCCCGCCGATCCGGTTTCAGCCGTCCAGCACGACGGCCCCGGTACCGCACTGCTGCGGACCCTGACCGAACTGACGGCCGACCTGCCCGACACCGACCCCGGCCGGGTCGCCGCCGCCGCCCTGCGCGGCCGGCACGCCGGGTCGGACGAGGCGGAGTTGCGCTCCCTCGCCACCGACGCGGCCGCCGGGCTGATCTCCGAGGACCCCGCGTACTCCCGGCTGGCGGCCCGCCTGCTCACGATCACCATCGCCCAGGAGGCCGCGGGTGAGGGCGCCGTGTCGTTCTCCGCCTCCGTCGCCGTGGGCCACCGCGAGGGCCTGATCGCCGACCGGACCGCCGCGTTCACCACCGCGCACGCCACCCGGCTCGACGCGCTGATCGACACCGAGGCCGACGACCGCTTCGGCTACTTCGGTCTGCGCACCCTCTACAGCCGCTACCTGCTGCGCCACCCGATCACCCGGAACGTGATCGAGACCCCCCAGCACTTCATGCTCCGCGTCGCCGCCGGCCTCGCCGAGGACGAGTCGGTGCGGGCCCTGGAGGAAGTGGCCTCGCTCTACCGCCTGATGAGCCGGCTCGACTACCTCCCCTCCTCCCCCACCCTCTTCAACTCCGGCACCCGGCACCCGCAGATGTCCTCCTGCTATCTGCTGGACTCCCCGCTGGACGAGCTGGACTCCATCTACGACCGCTACCACCAGGTCGCGCGGCTGTCGAAGCACGCGGGCGGCATCGGTCTGTCGTACTCCCGCATCCGCGCCCGCGGTTCGCTCATCCGGGGCACCAACGGCCACTCCAACGGCATCGTCCCGTTCCTGAAGACCCTGGACGCCTCGGTCGCCGCCGTGAACCAGGGCGGCCGACGCAAGGGCGCGGCCGCGATCTACCTGGAGACCTGGCACGCGGACATCGAGGAGTTCCTGGAGCTCCGCGACAACACCGGCGAGGACGCCCGCCGCACCCACAACCTCAACCTCGCGCACTGGATCCCGGACGAGTTCATGCGCCGGGTCGAGGCGGACGCCGACTGGTCGCTGTTCTCCCCCGCCGACACGCCCGAGCTGGTCGACCTGTGGGGCGCCGAGTTCGACGCCGCCTACCGCAAGGCCGAGGCCGCGGGCCTGGCCCGCAAGACCCTCCCGGCCCGGGAGCTGTACGGCCGTATGATGCGCACCCTCGCGCAGACCGGCAACGGCTGGATGACCTTCAAGGACGCCTCCAACCGCACCGCCAACCAGACCGCCGAGCCCGGCCGCGTCGTCCACTCCTCGAACCTCTGCACGGAGATCCTGGAGGTCACCAACGACGGCGAGACCGCCGTGTGCAACCTCGGTTCGGTGAACCTGGGCGCGTTCGTGGACACCGCCACCGGTGACATCGACTGGGAGCGCCTGGACGAGACCGTGCGCACCGCGGTGACCTTCCTGGACCGCGTGGTGGACATCAACTTCTACCCGACCGAGCAGGCGGGCCGCTCCAACTCCCGCTGGCGGCCGGTGGGTCTGGGCGCCATGGGCCTCCAGGACGTCTTCTTCAAGCTGCGCCTGCCGTTCGACTCGGCCGAGGCGAAGGCCCTCTCCACGAAGATCGCCGAGCGGATCATGCTCGCCGCGTACGAGGCGTCCTGCGACCTCGCCGAGCGCAACGGCGCGCTGCCCGCCTGGGCCGAGACCCGCACCGCCCGCGGTGTGCTGCACCCGGACCACTACGACGCGGAGCTGACCTGGCCCGAGCGCTGGGCGGCGCTGCGCACGCGGATCGCGGCGACCGGTATGCGCAACTCGCTGCTGCTGGCCATCGCGCCGACCGCGACGATCGCCTCCATCGCCGGTGTCTACGAGTGCATCGAGCCGCAGGTCTCCAACCTGTTCAAGCGCGAGACCCTCTCCGGCGAGTTCCTCCAGGTCAACTCCTACCTGGTGCAGGACCTGAAGAAGCTCGGCGTGTGGGACGCGCAGACCCGCGAGGCGCTGCGCGACTCCAACGGCTCGGTCCAGGGCTTCACCTGGGTCCCGGAGGACGTCCGCGCGCTGTACCGCACGGCGTGGGAGATCCCGCAGCGCGGTCTGATCGACATGGCGGCCGCCCGGACGCCGTTCCTGGACCAGAGCCAGTCGCTCAACCTGTTCCTGGAGACGCCGACCATCGGGAAGCTCTCCTCGATGTACGCGTACGCCTGGAAGCAGGGCCTGAAGACGACGTACTACCTGCGCTCCCGTCCGGCCACCCGGATCGCCCGCGCCGCGTCCGGCGCCCCGGCCGCCGCCCCGGTCCCGGTGCCCGTGCAGGCGACGCCGGAGGACGCCGTGGCCTGCTCCCTGGAGAACCCCGAGTCCTGCGAGGCGTGCCAGTAGGCACCCGACCGCCCCCCGGGGGTGTCCGGCCCCGAACCGCCGGACACCCCCTCCCGCACCACCCACCCGGAAGGACGGCGCGCCCGCGCCGGTACGCCATGACTGACCAGCAGAACCTGCTCGACCCCGGATTCGAGCTGACCCTCCGCCCGATGCGCTACCCCGACTTCTACGAGCGCTACCGGGACGCCATCAAGAACACCTGGACCGTGGAGGAGGTCGACCTCCACTCCGACGTGGCCGACCTCGCCAAGCTCACGCCCGCCGAGCAGCACCTCATCGGCCGGCTGGTCGCCTTCTTCGCCACCGGCGACTCGATCGTGGCCAACAACCTGGTCCTCACGCTCTACAAGCACATCAACTCCCCGGAGGCGCGCCTGTACCTGTCGCGCCAGCTCTTCGAGGAGGCCGTGCACGTCCAGTTCTATCTGACGCTGCTGGACACCTATCTGCCCGACCACGAGGACCGCAACGCGGCCTTCGCGGCGGTGGAGAACATCCCCTCCATCCGTGAGAAGGCGCAGTTCTGCTTCAAGTGGATGGACTCGGTCGAGAAGATCGACCGGCTGGAGACCAAGGCGGACCGCCGCCGCTTCCTGCTGAACCTGATCTGCTTCGCCGCCTGCATCGAGGGCCTGTTCTTCTACGGCGCCTTCGCCTACGTCTACTGGTTCCGCTCGCGCGGTCTGCTGCACGGCCTGGCCACCGGCACCAACTGGGTGTTCCGGGACGAGACGATGCACATGAACTTCGCCTTCGAGGTCGTGGACACCGTCCGCAAGGAGGAGCCGGAGCTCTTCGACGCGGAGCTGGAGCAGCAGGTCGTCGACATGCTGCGGGAGGCCGTCGAGGCGGAGCTCCAGTTCGGCCGTGACCTGTGCGGCGACGGTCTGCCGGGCATGAACACCGAGTCGATGCGCGAGTACCTGGAGTGCGTCGCGGACCAGCGCCTGACCCGGCTGGGCTTCAAGCCGGTCTACGGCTCGTCCAACCCGTTCTCCTTCATGGAGCTCCAGGGCGTCCAGGAGCTGACGAACTTCTTCGAGCGCCGGCCGTCCGCCTACCAGGTGGCGGTCGAGGGCTCGGTGGGCTTCGACGACGACTTCTGATCCGGCCCGCGCACCGGGCGGCGGCCCGCACCCCTTGTCACAGAGGGTGCGGGCCGCCGGCGTCTGCGCGGGGCCGCGCGGAGGTCAGATGCCGCAGGAGGTCAGATGCCGCAGGAGGGCGCGGACCAGTAGCGGCTGGGCCGGTGGTCGACATGGGCGTGGTCGTTGTGGCCCGGGTAGCCGGGGCCGAGGATGCCGTTGAAGCCGTGGTTGCGGGCCGCCTGGGCGAGCCGGCACAGGGTGTGCGGCCCGGCGCCGAGGTCGGCCGCGTCCCCGTAGAGATGGCGGCTGTTGGACGCCCCGCCGACCGCGTTGTTGCAGGCGGTGGAGCGGAAGCCGCTGGTCACCCGGATCGGCTGGTCGCCGAGGGCGTGCCGCAGGGCCTGGAGCTTCCACATGGTGCGCAGCGCGTTCGACTTGGCGGTGGCCGCGCTCACCGCACCGCCCGCCCAGGTGGAGTTGCAGGTGTTCAGCTCGGCGTAGCTGAAGTTGACCGGGGTGCAGTCGTCGTCCTGGAGGGCGTAGATCCTGTTGAAGGTGGCGGGCCCGGCGACGCCGTCGGCGGCGAGCCCGTAGGCCGACTGGAAGCGCTTGACGGCGGCGGCCGTGGCGGGCCCGTAGGAGCCGTCGATCGCGAGGACCGCGCCGGTGCCCGGGTAGCCGGCGACCCGGATCTGGAGCTGGGTGACGTCCGCGCCGCTCGCCCCCTGGGAGAGGGTGCGCGACCAGGTGTAGCAGCCGTCGGCCTGCGCGGAGCCGGCCGTGGCCACCACCCCGGTCAACGCGGCAACCGTGAGCATGACAACAGACAAGAGAAGGCGAGCCGTTCGTCTCAGCATTGCGTCTCCCTGCTGTGAAGGCGGTGTACGGGAGAGACTGACGGGACGGTCGACGCGCGTCAACAGCGCCCGGGCCACTGCCATTTGTCCGCCCAATGACGATCCGGTGACCGCCTTCGCCACGGGCCCGGACAGACCCGGGGGCCCCGCTCGGCGAGCGGAGCCCCGGCAACGGCGGTGCCCGGCTCAGTCGTTGGCGACGACCGGGTAGCGCGGGGTGCCCTCGGCCATCTGCTTCAGCGCGTCCTTGCGCTCCCGCTTGGAGAGCCGGTCGATGTAGAGGTACCCGTACAGGTGGTCCGTCTCGTGCTGGAGGCAGCGCGCGAAGTAGCCGGTGCCGCGGACCTTGATCGGGTTGCCCCGCAGGTCCTGGCCGCGCACCACCGCGTAGTCGGGGCGGGCCAGCGAGGCGTAGGCGGTCGGGACGGAGAGGCAGCCCTCGTTGGAGTCGTCGAGGCTGCGCTGCTCGGCCGGCAGCTCCTCCAGCACCGGGTTGCACACCACACCGGTGTGCCGCGCCCCGTCGTCGTCCGGGCAGTCGTAGACGAAGACCTTCAGGTCCACGCCGATCTGGTTGGCGGCCAGGCCCACGCCCTCCGCCGTCCGCTGGCTGGCGAACATGTCGTCGACGAGCGCGGCGAGCTTCTCGTCGAACTCGGTGACGTCCTTGCACTCCTTGTGGAGGACGGGGTTGCCCACGACCGTGATCGGGCGGGAGGTGCCGCGCTCGCGGTGGGCGAGCTCACGCTCCTCGCACTCCTCGGTGTCCACGACGAAGCCCTCTTCGTCGACCTTCAGGTCCGTCCCCTGCTGCGACGCCATGTCAGCCGTACGCCCTTCTCACTACCGCAAGTACCCGAGGTGCCCGGTGTACCCGATGCCCGACGCGCGCCCGGAACCGGTGCCGGTCACGCTGTGTCCGTACAGCCTACGGGCAGGCGTCAGCAGACTTCTTCGAGATCGCGCCACTCGCGGGTGTCCGGGCTGTCCGCGACCCAGCCGTCCAGCAGCCCGCGCACCAGACCGGCGGGGGCCGCTATCCCGCACTCGCGCTCCGGGGACCAGAGGTCGCCCGCCGTGCGGTGGCCGAGCGGCCCGGGGTGGCCCGGCTCGCTGTGGTCGTGCGGGTCCAGGTGCTCGCCCTCGCCTTCGGCGCTGGGCATGCTCCCCTCGGAACAGGACCGGCACAGCAGCCGCACCGAGGAGGACCAGTCCTCGGCGGCGAACCCGGCGTCCGCGGCCAGCTTCTCCAGCGCGTCCCGGTCCGCCTCGGTGGCCGCCTCCAGCAGCACCACCCAGGTGGGGACGGGTGAGGGGGCCCACAGCTCGATCTCGTCGAAGACGGGGAAGGACGGGCCGGCGCTGGTGGTGCGCTCCCCGTTGGGCACCCCGTCGTGCAGTACGACCTCGCCCCAGCGGCGGCCGGAGGACGGCAGCGGGATGGACAGGACCTCCATCCGGGCCGGGTCCAGCCGGCGGCCCCACACCACCTCGGCCTCGCCCTCGGGCGACAGCCGCACGGCCGCGCTGCCCAGCTCCATGCCGACCGGCTCGCCGTTGGAGCCGCCGGGGGCACCGGAGCGCGCGGGGCTGCCGGGCACCTTCAGCCCGTACGCCTGCCAGGCGCGGCGGGCCAGCGGCCAGTCCTGGAGGGCGGTGGCCGCGATACCGACGTTCCACCAGTCCGGGGCGCCGGTCTCCTTGTCGAGGAGGGCGACGGCCCGCAGCCCGGCGGCGCGGGCCTGCTCCCAGTCGTGGCGGAACTTGTGCAGCAGCGCCAGGTTGAACCAGGACTCCGACAGCCAGGGCTCCAGATCCGCGGCCCTGGTCAGCAGGGCGCCCGCGTCCTCGTACCGGCCGTCGCCGATCAGCGTGAACGCGCGGTCCGTGGCCTGCCGCCACGAGGCGGACGGCCGATGCCGTACCTTCCCGAAGATCCTCACGTTTCCCGCCTGCCGGTCGCTCGGGCCACTGCCCCGACGCATGCCTGTCTGCCTGCTTCCAAGCCTTCTTTCGCATCCAACCATGCCCGGTCGGGGGCTCGCTCATTACCCATGGGTTACCCCGGTGGGACCGGGCCCAGACCCGTTCCGGGGCCGGTCCCGGAGCCCTGCCCCACCGGGGACCGGGCGGGCCGGACCCTGCCCAGGACCCGGGCGAGGGACTCCACGACGGCCGGGGCGTAGTCGTGCCCGGTCCCCAGCCGCAGCCGTTCCAGCGCGGCCAGCGCCCCGTCCGCACTGCCTCCGCTTCCCTGGGTCAGGTCCTCGTATGCGTTCGCCGCCCGGACGATCCTGGCGGGCAGCGGCTGCTCACGGTACGGGTCGGCCTGCCGCTCCACCACGGCGGCGACGGCGGCGGACACCCCCGTGGTGCGGACCACGGCCCCGCCGAGCAGGGCGATGCGCCGCTGCTCCTCGGGCGCCAGCAGGGCGGTGGCGCCCCTGGGCACCGGGTCGACGAGGGAGAGCTGCCCGATGTCGTGCATCAGCGCGGCCTGCTCCAGCACCGCCAGCTCCCCGGCGGACAGCCGCAGTTCCCGCCCCACGGCGACGCTGAGTTCGGCCACCCGGTGGGCGTGACCGGGCGGGGTGTGACCGGCGATCTCGGTGGCCCGGGCGAGGGAGGAGATGGTCTGCCGGTAGGTGGTGCGCACGGCCGCGTACCGGCGGAAGGACACCTGGGTCAGCAGCAGCGGCAGACAGAGGACGGGCAGCGCCCACAGTCCCGCGACGGCGGTGGCGAGCGCGGTCACCGCCCCGGTGGCGCAGACGGCGCTCCCGGTGCCGCCGAGGGCCCGCAGCTCGTCGCGGAGGGCCGGGCCGAAGGGTCCGGCGGACCGGGCGGCGGCCAGGGCCGCGGCGAGCACGGCGTCGCAGAGGGCGGTGAGCCCCAGCAGCAGGACGAGGAACAGGACATAGGCCGGGCCGTGTCCGAGGACGCGGTCCAAGGCGCCCGTCTGGTGCAGGGGTTGGAAGCAGACGGCGGCGAAGGCGGTGGTCAGCACCCGCCGGGCGAGATGGTCCGCGACGGCCTCGTCCCCGCGCGCCACCCGGGGCACGGCCCCGACCAGCGCCCCCGCGAGGACCACGGCCACGGTCTGGAGGACACCGTGGGCGGTGGCGCGCCCGGCGCACTCACCGAGGAGGGCGTACGCGAGCGCGCCGGCGGCGCCCAGGGGCGCGGGTTCCCGGAGGGCCCCCGGGCCGCCGGTGCGCGCGCCACTGTCCGCCCCCCTGTCACCCCTGTCCCACCGGGCGAGTTCGCCGACGGCGACGAACGTGCCGAAGGCGAGGGCCAGGGCGGGCCGGTCGAGCCCGTCCCGGACAGTCCACACCAGGGCGAGCAGCGCGAGGGCCCAGGCGGCGGAGCGCACGGCGGCGGCGACGGCCCGGCCGGCCGGCCCGGCTCCCCCGCGGGCCGGGCCCCGTCGGCCGTGGCGGTGGCGGCCCGGCGCCCTGGTCCGCTCGCGCCCGGTCCGCTGCGGCCTCATCCGCTGCGCACCCCGCGCCGCGGGCGGGCCCGCGCCGCGTGCCGGGACCGGGCGGGCGGCACCGGCCCGGCGGGCAGCGCCTCGTCCGAGGTGACCGAGGTCTCCCAGCCGTCCCGCCGCACGGCGCGCACCAGGGCGTCCACCATCCGGGGGTCGAACTGCGTCCCGGCGCAGCGCCTCAGCTCCTCCAGCGCGACCGGGACCGGGCGGGCGCGCCGGTAGGAGCGGGTGGAGGTCATCGCGTCGAAGGCGTCGGCGACGGCCACGATCCGGGCCGGTTCGGGGATCCGGTCCCCGGCGAGCCCGTACGGGTAGCCGCTGCCGTCGAGGCGTTCGTGGTGGTGGAGGATCGCGGAACGGGCCTCGTCGAGGAAGGCGATACCGCGCACGATCTCGTGTCCGTACTCCGGGTGCAGCTCGATCACCCGGCGTTCCTCCGGGGTGAGCGGGCCGTCCTTGCGCAGGACCCGGGTGGGGACGCCGAGCTTGCCGACGTCGTGCAGGATGCCGGCGAAGCGGATGGTCTCCAGCCTCTCCTCGGCCATCCGCAGTTCCCGGGCGATGAGCACGGAGGCCCGGCCGACGCGTTCGCTGTGGCCCCGGGTGTAGCGGTCCTTGAGGTCGACGGCGTGGACCAGGGCGCGGATGGTCGCCCGGTGGGCGGCCCGTTCCCGGTGGTACTGGGCGAAGGCCCAGCAGGACAGGTGCATGGGCAGCAGGACGAGGAGCGCGGAGGGCGGCCCGTACGGCCCCTGCCACAGGACGGCCGTCATCAGCCCGGCGAGCCCGTGCACGCAGTGCGGCGCGGGTGCCAGGGGCGGAAGGAGGCGCCGGACCGGCCGGGGCGCGGGGTCGGCGGCCGCGCGGACCAACCCGTCGAGAAGGGCGAGGACCAGGCAGAACGCCAGGGAGGCGGCGAGCGCCGGCAGCAGCACCTGCGGGAAGTCCGGGGCGCCCGGCGCGTGCCGGGGGCCGGTCGCGCGGAAGACCCCGGCGGCCGCCCAGACCGCGAGGGCGAGCCGGGCGGCGCGCCAGGCGCGGCGGACGGTCAGCGCGGGCGGCTCGGCGGGCCCGAGGAGGGCCCCGGGCAGGGCGACGAGGGCGGCGGCGGCCGGGGGCAGCAGGAAGGCGGCGGCGAGCAGCACCGGGAAGAAGGACCCGGACCCGGCGGCCGGAATCCCGCCCCGGCGCAGCCGGGCGGGGAGTTCGCCCGCCGCGTGGACGGCGGCGAGCAGCCCGACCGCCGCCCAGGACACGGCCCGGTCGGCCGGGGCGGGCGCGGCGCAGGCGGCCGCGGTCAGGACGGCGGCCGCGACGACGGCGTACACCGCCCTGGGTATCGCCGTGACCACCGTGCCTCCTCGACTCCCGCGTCACGCTAGCCAGTTGCGGGAGCGGCCCGGGCCGGTACGGGAGTCGTTAGCACATACGGGTGACACGGGAGCGCGGGCCCCGGGTGTGCGCCCGGGCGCGACCGCGAGGCTCCGGACACAGCTCCGGACACAGCTCCGGGCACAGCTTTCCGGACACACACATGAGGCGCGGACCGACCGGTCCGCGCCTCCGCCCGCCGCCGTCCGGCGGCTGCTGCCGGGCTACTCCTGGGCCGCCGCCACGTCCTGGTCCGGGACCGCCTGGCCCGAACGGATCAGGTCGATGCGGCCCATCACCTTGGCGCGCAGGTCGGACGGCACGTCGTCCTGGCCGCAGCAGCGCTTGACCAGCTTCTTCACCGCCTGCTCCAGGCCGTACTTCTCCAGGCACGGGGAGCACTCCTCGAAGTGCACCTCGAACTTGGTGCAGTCTCTGTCGGGCATCTCCCGGTCGAGGAACTCGTAGAGATGGTCCAGGACCTCAGAGCAGTCCGTCTCGTGCGGCTCTCCGCAGCTCATGAGCCCGAGCCTTTCGCTTCGTTCGACTCCCCCGCACCGGCCGGGACGAGCCCGCGCTCACGGGCGTAGTCCTCCAGCATGCCGCGCAGCTGGCGGCGGCCGCGGTGCAGGCGGGACATCACCGTACCGATGGGTGTCCCCATGATGTCCGCGATCTCCTTGTACGCAAAGCCCTCGACGTCGGCGAGATAGACCGCGATCCGGAACTCCTCGGGGATCGCCTGGAGGGCCTGCTTGACGTCGGAGTCCGGGAGGTGGTCCAGCGCCTGCGACTCGGCGGAGCGCAGACCGGTGGACATGTGCGACTCCGCGCGCGCGAGCTGCCAGTCCTCGATCTCCTCGGCGGCACTGCGCTGCGGCTCCCGCTGCTTCTTGCGGTAGGAGTTGATGAAGGTGTTGGTGAGGATGCGGTACAGCCACGCCTTGAGGTTGGTGCCCTCACGGAACTGGTGGAACGAGCCGTACGCCTTGGCGTACGTCTCCTGCACGAGGTCCTCGGCGTCCGCCGGGTTGCGCGTCATACGCAGCGCCGCGGAGTACATCTGGTCGAGAAAACCGAGGGCGTCGCGCTCGAATCGGGCGTTCCGCTCGCCGGCCGTCTCCTCGGACTGCTCCGCCCGGCCGTCGTCGGTCCCTGCGTCGGTCCCAGTGACCGGACCCACCTCCTCCAACGCTGTGGCGGAGCCGAGACCGGACCCGCTCGAATCGGAGAATAGTCGACCTTGGTGCGCCGGGGCCTGTCCATTGCGACCGCCCACCGGGGCAACCGGACCGCTCTTGCCCTGCGACAGCACCGTCCAGTCCAGCCCGTCGGTGCGGTCGGCGGTCGGGCAGAAGGTCGTACCCATGCGGTGGACTCCCTACTCCATGCTCGTCTCTGACATCCGCCTCAACAGCACTGCGGGGCCCCGCATTCCCGGGCCGTGCGCCCCGGCGGCTTCCGGTCAGCGAACTGACGCGATCCAGCCGGTCACGGCCTCCGTGATGGTGCGCAGGGTGTCGGCCTCCGTGATGCCGGACCGCTTCGGCACGGCGAAGCCGTGGTCGGCGGCGGGCACCTCGACCAGCCGGTGGGAGCCCTCGGGGAACTCCGCCGGGCGACCGAAGGGGTCGGCCGCGCCCTGCACGACGAGGGTGGGCAGGCCCGCGCCGAGGAGTTCGTCCGCCCGGGACTTCTCGGGGCGGCCGGGCGGGTGGAGGGGAAAGCTCAGGGCGAGGACGCCGGCCGCGCCCAGTGGGGCGGCGGTGCGGCAGGCCACCCGGGCCCCCGCGCTGCGCCCGCCGGCCACCACCGGCAGCCCGGGTGCGGCGAGGCCCGGCCACACCCCTCGCCACCCGGTGTCGAGGGTCTTCGGGGCGGGCGCCACCTTCCGGCCGGCCACCCGCCAGGGCTGCTCCACGAGGGCGACGGTGACGCCGTGGGCGGGCAGCGCGGCGGCGAGGGCGGCCAGGTCCCGCGCCTCGATGCCGCCGCCTGCGCCGTGCCCGAGGGCGAGGACGAGGCGGGCGTCCCGCGCCGGGTGCCAGGTGACGCGGACGTCACCGGCGTCGGTCGCGAGGGTTTCCGTGCGAGTCACATGGGCCATCCTGCCGCGCCGGGGCCCGGGCCCTGCCCCCGGCACGCGCCCCGGGGCCGCGCCGCGCGCAGTGCCCGGCCCGCTCGGGGGGCGTGCGCCTCGCTACCGCCCGCCCGGAGCGGCCCGTGAACCGGCCACGCGCCCGGGCCGTCGCCCCGGGCTCGATCCGGTCCGCCCCGAGGTCCGGCCCGTTCAGAACAGGACCGGCTCCTCCGGCCCGGACAGCTCCTCCAGCAGCTCCGGCCCGTTGTTGCGGACATTGCTGACCGCCGTGGCCACCGGATACGCCCGCATCAGGCCCTCCGGCGGTGCCGCGAGCAGCGCCCGCACCTCGTCCATACCGGTGCGGGCGGGGTCGAGCCAGGCGTCCCAGCGGTCCTCGGTCAGCATCAGCGGCATCCGGGGGTGGATGTCGGAGAGCGAACGCGGCCCCTCGGCCGGGGCCACGCCCAGCGGTCCCTGCTCCGCCTCGGTGGTGATCACGGAGCAGGTGACCCACCACGCCTGCGGATGGTCGTCCGGCAGGGTGCGGTCGCGCCAGAACTCGTACAGCCCGGCCATCGCGAAGACGGACCCGTCGGCCGGGGTGACGAAGTACGGCTGCTTGCGGGGGCGCTTCTTCTTCCCCTCGACCTCCAGCTCCCGCTCACCGGTCCCGGTGACCCACTCGTAGTAGCCGTCGGCGGGCAGGATGCAGCGCCGGGACAGCAGGGGCTTGCGGAAGGAGGGCTTCTCGTGGACGGTCTCGGCGCGGGCGTTGATCATCCGCGCGGCGCCCTCGGGCGACTTCGACCAGGAGGGCACCAGGCCCCACTTCAGGGTCCGCATCTGACGAACCGGACGCCGGTCGTCCGCGTCTTTCAGAGGACGTTCCAGGATCGCGTACACCTCTTTGGTGGGCGCCACGTTCCAGTCGGGCGCCAGCGCCTCCTCCGGCTCCCACATCTCGACCTGGAACAGCCCCACGAGATCCTCGGGCTGCCGACTCGCTGCATACCGTCCGCACATAAGTGCCACACTGCCACTTCGATACGCCGTCCGAGGGAGCCACCCGCGAAATGGTCATCACACCGGTCACGCCGTCCATGGCCGAGCCCATAGCCGCCGGCCCGTTCATCGCCGACGGCTCGTTCGGCGACTTCTGGGACCGGCTGACCGGGACCCAGGACGCCCCCGAGGTCTGGCTCGTCGTCGCCACCGGCGTCCTCGCCCTGGCCGCCGTGCTCCCCGGCCCGCTGTGGCGCCTGTCACGGAACGCGGTCACCATCGCGCACGAGGGCGGCCACGGACTGGTCGCCCTGCTCACCGGCCGCAAGCTCCAGGGCATCCGGCTGCACTCGGACACCAGCGGACTGACCGTCAGCCGGGGCAAGCCGACCGGACTGGGCATGGTCCTGACCGCCGCCGCCGGCTACACGGCGGCGCCGCTGCTCGGCCTCGGCGGCGCCTGGCTGCTCGCCGCGCACCACATCACCCTGCTCCTGTGGGTGGCGACCGCCCTGCTGCTGGCCCTGCTGGTCATGGTCCGCAACGCCTACGGGGCGCTCACCGTGACCGTCACCGGCGCCGCGTTCCTGCTGATCTCCTGGCTCACCGGACCGGATGTGCAGTCCGCCTTCGCCTACGCGGCCGTGTGGTTCATGCTCCTGGGCGGGGTGCGGCCGGTGTTCGAGCTCCAGACCAAGCGGCGCCACGGGGAGGCGGCGGACTCGGACGCGGACCAGCTCGCCCGGCTGACCCATGTCCCGGCACTGGTCTGGCTCGGCTTCTTCCACCTGGTCGCGTTCTGCTCCCTGATCGGCGGAGGACGCTGGTTGCTCGGTTTGTGACGCATCAGGGGCTCGGTGACTACCCACTAAAGTGAAGGCCATGACCGAGACCGTGCACCCCCTGTGGCCTGCTCCCTACGCCGACGGCGCCGTCGAGGCGACGATCACCGTGCCCGGGTCCAAGTCGGTGACCAACCGGGCCCTGGTACTCGCCGCGCTCGCCTCCGAGCCCGGCTGGCTGCGCCGCCCCCTGCGCTCGCGCGACACCCTGCTGATGTCCGCCGCCCTCCAGGCGATGGGCGTGGGCATCGAGGAGACGGTCTCGTCCAGCACCGCGGGCTCCTCCGGTGGCGCCGGCGGCGCGGGCGAGGCATGGCGGGTCATCCCCTCCGGCCTGCACGGACCGGCCTCGGTCGACGTGGGCAACGCGGGCACGGTCATGCGCTTCCTGCCGCCGGTCGCCGCCCTCGCGGACGGCCCGATCCGCTTCGACGGCGACCCGCGCTCCTACGAGCGGCCGCTCGGCGGGGTGATCGGGGCGCTGCGCTCGCTGGGCGCGCGGATCGACGACGACGACCGCGGCGCGCTGCCGCTGACGGTGCACGGCGGCGGCGCGGTGGAGGGCGGCGCGGTGCGCATCGACGCCTCCTCGTCCTCCCAGTTCGTCTCGGCGCTGCTGCTCTCCGGCGCCCGTTTCAACCAGGGCGTGGAGGTGCGGCACGTCGGCGGGCCGCTGCCGTCCCTGCCCCACATCCGGATGACGGTGGACATGCTGCGCGCGGTCGGCGCGCAGGTCGACGAGCCGGAGACCGGCGGCGAGCCGAACGTCTGGCGGGTGGCGCACAGCGCCCTGCTCGGCCGGGACCTGACCATCGAGCCCGACCTGTCCAACGCCCAGCCGTTCCTGGCCGCCGCGCTGGTCACCGGCGGCCGGGTCACCATCCCGGACTGGCCCGAGCGCACCACCCAGCCGGGTGACGCGCTGCGGCACATCTTCACCGAGATGGGCGGTTCCTGTGAGCTGACCACCACCCCGCACGGCACGGCCCTGGTCTTCACCGGCGGCGGCCGGGTGCACGGCATCGACATCGACCTGAGCGAGGTCGGCGAGCTGACCCCGGGCATCGCCGCGGTCGCCGCCCTGGCCGACTCCCCCTCCACCCTGCGCGGGGTCGCCCATCTGCGGCTGCACGAGACGGACCGGCTGGCGGCCCTCACCAAGGAGATCAACGCGCTCGGCGGGGATGTCACCGAGACCGAGGACGGTCTGCACATCCGCCCGCGCACCCTGCACGGCGGGGTGTTCCACACCTACGACGACCACCGGATGGCGACGGCCGGCGCGCTCATCGGCCTGGCCGTGAAGGACGTCCGCGTCGAGAACGTGGCGACCACGGCGAAGACCTTGCCCGACTTCCCGCAGATGTGGGCCGAGATGCTCGGGGTCTGACGCCATGCGCCGCTACGGCAAGCACACCGACGAGGACGACATCCGCTCGCGCCCCAACCGCAAGGGGAACCGCCCGCGCACCAGCATCCGCCCCAAGCACGAGGACGCGGCCGAGGGCATGGTCCTCACCGTGGACCGGGGCCGGCTGACCTGCCTGGTCGACGGCCGGGTGGTGGTCGCGATGAAGGCCCGCGAACTGGGCCGGAAGGCGGCGGTCGTCGGGGACCGGGTCGGCATCGTCGGGGACCTGTCGGGCGACAAGGACACGCTGGCCCGGATCGTGCGCATCGAGGAGCGCAGTTCGGTGCTGCGGCGCACCGCGGACGACGACGACCCGTTCGAGCGGGTGGTCGTCGCCAACGCCGACCGGCTCGCCATCGTCACCGCCCTCGCCGACCCCGAACCGCGGCCCCGGCTGATCGACCGCTGCCTGGTCGCCGCGTACGACGGCGGGCTTGAACCGCTGCTGGTGCTGACCAAGTCGGATCTCGCCGCACCGGACGAACTCCTGGAGATGTACGGCGCGCTGGGTGTGCCCCATGTGGTCACCACCCGTGAGGAGTTCGTGGACGGTGTGGCCGCCGACCGGGTCCGGGAGCATCTGGCCGGGCGGACCACGGCCTTCGTCGGCCACTCCGGCGTCGGCAAGACCACCCTGGTGAACGCCCTGGTGCCGGAGGACCGCCGCCGGGTCACCGGGCACGTCAACGCGGTCACCGGCCGCGGCCGCCACACCACCACCTCCGCCCTCGCCCTGCCGCTGGCCGCCGCGGGCGGCGGCGAGGCCGCCACGGGCGAGGCGGCGGGCTGGGTGATCGACACCCCGGGTGTGCGCTCCTTCGGTCTGAACCACGTCGACCCCTCGCGGGTGATCCACGCCTTCCCGGACCTGGTGCCGGGGACGGAGGGCTGCCCGCGCGCCTGCTCCCACGACGAGCCGGACTGCGCCCTGGACGACTGGGTGGCCGAGGGGCACGCGGACCCGGCTCGTCTCTACTCGCTGCGGCGGCTGCTCTCGACGCGCGAGCGGCGCGAGGGCGACTGACGTCCCGTCGGGCGCGACGCGCGGGCGGGACGGGGGTCGGCGGGTCACCTGTCGCGGCCATCGGTGAGGGCATAATCGGCGCGAGTACGACCAAAAGGGCGCGCGTGCGACCCAAGAGCAGTCACCGACGACGTGGGAGGTCGAGGACCGATGGCGTGGCTGCTCGTAGTGGTCGCCGGACTGCTGGAGACCGGGTTCGCGGTGTGTCTGAAGCTCTCCCACGGCTTCACCCGGCTGTGGCCCACGATCGCCTTCGCGGCCTTCGCCCTGGGCAGCTTCGGCCTCCTCACCCTCGCCCTGCGCCGGCTGGACGTGGGCCCGGCGTACGCCGTGTGGACGGGCATCGGCGCGGCCGGCACCGCCATCTACGGCATGGTCTTCCTCGGCGACGTGGTCTCCGCCCTGAAGATCGTCTCGATCTCCCTGGTCATCTGCGGGGTCATCGGCCTCCAGCTCTCCGGCTCGGCCCACTGACCCCGGACTCCCCGGCGCCGAGCGCGGTCCGCACCAGCGCGCCGACCCCGTCGCCGGTGGGCGCGATCGCGTAGGACAGGGCCAGCCGGACGGCGAGTTCGCAGAGCACCGGCAGCCCGTCCGGATCGGCCTCCGTCCCGCCCGCACCGGGCTGCTGCCGTCCGGCGCGGGCGACCGCCGCGAGGGACCGCTTCCGTACGGCGGCCAGCAGTTCGGCGGGGTCCGGCGGCCCGCCGTCGGCGCGGCGCTGGGCGGGGACCGTGCGCCGGGGCGGACCGTCCGGCAGGGGCGGGGGCGCGGGCAGCAGGGTGTCCCGGCAGCCGGTGAGCAGCCCCCGCAGCAGGGGTCTCGCCGTCAGCCGGTCGACGGTCCACTCGGCGAGCGGGACGAGCCGGTCGGCGACGGTGTCGCCGGGCAGGGCGGCGATCCGTTCCACGCCCCGCAGAAAGGCGTCGGCCTCCCGGCGCAGCAGGGCCCGCGCGAGTCCGTCCTTGCTGCCGAACTCGTTGTAGAGGGTCTGCCGGGAGACCCCGGCGGCGCGGGCGACGTCGACCATCCGCACCGCGCTCCAGGGGCGTTCGCCGACGGCCCGGGCCGCGGCGTCGAGCAGGGCCTCGCGCGCTGCGGGCATCGTCGCCTCCCGGCCGTGGAGCCGCCGGCCGGTCCGGGGCCCGCCGACGGCCCGCCGGCGGAGCGGATTGCGCACAGGGTCGGGGCACCGGGCACGGCTGTCAAGGGAGGCGGACGGGCTCCGCCGGAGGTCCGGACCGGCGCCCGGCGCCCACCGATAGGGTGAAGGCATGCCCGACTACCACGATGATCTGCGCCTCGCCCACGTCCTCGCGGACGCCGCCGACGCCGTCACGACGGAGCGTTTCAAGGCCCTCGACCTCAAGGTCGAGACGAAGCCGGACATGACGCCCGTCAGCGAGGCGGACAAGGCCGCCGAGGAGCTGATCCGCGGGCAGTTGCAGCGCGCCAGGCCGCGGGACGCGATCCTGGGCGAGGAGTACGGCATCGAGGGCACCGGGCCGCGCCGCTGGGTCGTGGACCCGATCGACGGCACCAAGAACTACGTCCGCGGGGTGCCGGTCTGGGCCACCCTGATCTCGCTGATGGAGGCCGGGGAGGACGGGTTCCAGCCGGTGGTCGGCGTGGTCTCGGCGCCCGCACTGGGCCGCCGCTGGTGGGCGGCGAAGGGCGCGGGCGCGTACACCGGGCGGAGCCTGACCTCGGCGACGCGGATGCAGGTCTCCCGGGTGGAGCGGCTCGCGGACGCCTCGTTCGCGTACTCCTCACTCAGCGGCTGGGAGGAGCGGGGCCGGCTCGACGGGTTCCTGGACCTGGGCCGGGCCTGCTGGCGGACCCGTGCCTACGGCGACTTCTGGTCGTACATGCTGGTCGCCGAGGGCGCGGTCGACATCTGCGCCGAGCCCGAGCTGTCGCTGTGGGACATGGCGGCCCCGGCGATCGTGGTGCAGGAGGCGGGCGGCTCGTACACCGGCCTCGACGGCACCCCGGGCCCGCACAGCGGCAACGCGGCGGCGTCGAACGGGCTGCTCCACGCCGAGCTGCTGGAGTACCTGGGCGGGCAGTCCGAGCACGCCTGACCCCCGGCCGGCCCGGCCCCGGCGCCGGCGTGCGGGCGCGTCCGTGCCCGCGACCGGCGCCGGTACGCGCCCCGGCATGCCCCGCACGCCCTCTTGCCGCCTTCGCGCACGACTGGGACTCTGAAAGTCCCCCCACTTGTGAACTTGTGAATCCGTTCTCATGTGGGATCCGTCCACGCAGGAGGTGGCTCCAGTCCATGCTCGTCCGTGACGCCATGAGCACGGTGGTCCTCACCATCGGCCCCGCACACACACTCCGCCAGGCGGCCCGGTTGATGTCCGCGCGGCGCGTCGGCGCGGCCGTCGTCCTCGACGGCGACTCCGGCCTCGGAATCCTGACCGAACGAGACATCCTCAACGCGATCGGCGCCGGCCAGAACCCCGATCTGGAGACCGCGGGCACCCACACCACGAACGACGTCGTCTTCGCGGCACCCTCCTGGACCCTGGAGGAGGCGGCCGAAGCCATGACCCACGGCGGGTTCCGCCATCTGATCGTGACGGACCCCGGCGGTCCGGTCGGGATCGTGTCCGTCCGGGACATCATCCGCTGCTGGGTCCCGGCCAGGCGGCACGCGGACACGGCCGCGGCGACCTGACCCGACCGGACAGGCCCCTGTGCGGGGTCGGGTCCGACCGGGACCGGACATGCGAGGAGGGCCGGGCCCGGGCGGTGTCGGGTCCGACCGGGACCGGACATGCGAGGAGGGCCGGGCCCGGGCGGTGTCGGGTCCGACCGGGACCGGACATGCGAGGAGGGCCGGACCCCCTGGACAGGGATCCGGCCTCGCTCACCCCCGGCAGGCGGGCCGTCAGCCGCGCAGGGCCTGGACCGCGGCCTCCAGCCGCTTGCCGAAGTCTCCGTCCGCACTGCGGAAGTTGCCGATCGCCCGCTCGGCGATGTCCTCGCGCGAGACCTTGGCGATGAAGCCGGCGAGGTTGCCGACCAGCCGGTCCTTCTCGTCCTCGGACATCAGCCGGTAGAGGTTGCCGGCCTGCACGAAGTCGTCGTCCTCGGCATGCCTCGGGGTCGCGTGGTCACCGGCGACACCGGAGACCGGAGCCGGCGCCCACAGCGGCCGGTCCGTCTGGAACGGGCCGCCGAAGCTGTTCGGCTCGTAGTTCTTCGCGCCCTTGTGGCGGCCGTCGTAGAGGAAGCCGTCCCGGCTGTGGGTGCGCGCCTCGGTGGCGTGCGGGCGGTTCACCGGCAGATGGTCGGCGTTGATGCCGACGCGGTAGCGGTGGGCGTCGCCGTAGGCGAACAGGCGGCCCTGGAGCATCTTGTCCGGAGACGGGCCGATACCGGGGACGAAGTGGGCGGGGCTGAAGATCGACTGCTCGACCTCGGCGAAGACGTTCTCCGGGTTGCGGTTGAGCTCCAGCCGCCCGATCTCGATACACGGGTAGTCCGCGTGCGGCCACACCTTGGTGAGGTCGAAGGGGTTGAAGCGGTAGGTCGCCGCCTCGGCCGCCGGCATGATCTGGACGTAGACCGTCCAGGACGGGAACTCGCCGCGCTCGATGGCCTCGCGCAGATCGCGCTGGTGCGAGTCCGGGTCCTCGCCGGCCAGCCGGTTGGCCTCGGCCTGGGTGAGGTTCCTGATGCCCTGGTCGGTCTTGAAGTGGTACTTGACCCAGAAGACCTCGCCGGCCTCGTTCGTCCACTGGAAGGTGTGCGAACCGAAGCCGTCCATGTGCCGGTACGAGGCGGGGATGCCCCGGTCGCCGAAGAGCCAGGTCACCTGGTGGGTGGACTCGGGCGACAGGCTCCAGAAGTCCCAGACGTTGTCCGCCTCCTGGCTGCCCGTGTACGGGTCGCGCTTCTGGGTGTGGATGAAGTCGGGGAACTTGATCGCGTCCCGGATGAAGAAGACCGGGGTGTTGTTGCCGACGAGGTCGTAGTTGCCCTCCTCGGTGTAGAACTTCAGCGCGAAGCCGCGCGGGTCGCGCACCGCGTCCGCCGCGCCCAGGTTCCCCGCGACCGTGGAGAAGCGGAGGAAGGTCTCGGTCTCCTTGCCGATCCCGGAGAGGAACTTCGCCCGCGTGTACTTCGTCACATCGGCGGTGACGGTGAAGGTGCCGTAGGCCCCCGCGCCGCGCGCGTGGACGACGCGCTCGGGTATCCGCTCGCGGTTGAAGTGGGCGAGCTTCTCCAGCAGGAGCTGGTCCTGGACGAGAACCGGCCCGCCGGCGCCCGCGGTCTCGCTGTTCTGGTTGTCCGCGACCGGAGCCCCGGCTTCCGTGGTGAGCGGTCCCTGTGTCACGTGCGCCTCCTGCGTCTCTCTGCTGCCCTGCGGCCGCGCCGGAGCGCCGCCGAAACGGATCCCGCCGCCTGCCCCGTGGCCAGATCCGAAATCGATCCTACATTGGACTTAGTCCAAGTCAAGTTGTTGTCCGGAACCACACCCGTTCGGGATCACGGACCTCCGCTGTTACGCTGACCCTTATGAGTGACCTGTTGGAACGACTTCGCGGACGCGGCTGGCGCATGACCGCGCAGCGGCGCGTCGTGGCCGAGGTCCTCGACGGCGAGCATGTGCACCTGACGGCCGACGAGGTCCACGCACGCGCCGTCGAGCGCCTGCCCGAGATCTCCCGGGCCACCGTCTACAACACGCTGGGCGAGCTGGTCGGCCTGGGCGAGGTGCTCGAGGTGTCCACCGACCGCCGCGCCAAGCGCTACGACCCGAACGCCCACCGCCCCCACCAGCACCTGGTGTGCTCGCGCTGCGGCACGATCCGTGACGTCCACCCCGTGGGGAACCCGCTGGCGGACCTTCCGGACTCGGAGCGCTTCGGCTTCACGGTCTCGGACGTCGAGGTGACGTACCGCGGGACCTGCCCGAACTGCGCGAGCGCGTAACGCGGCGGCGACATGTACGGAGAAGGGCCCCGGCATGCGCCGGGGCCCTTCTCCGTATGGTGCTTGCCCACATGCCGAAGGCCCGGATCCTTGAGGATCCGGGCCTTCGGTTTCAGTAGCGGGGACAGGATTTGAACCTGCGACCTCTGGGTTATGAGCCCAGCGAGCTACCGAGCTGCTCCACCCCGCGTCGGTGAACCCAACCTTACGGGACGCCGCCGACCAGCGCAAATCCCTTCCGGGGCCGTGCCCGGGCCGGGCCCTCTCAGGCCCTGAGCTCCTGGATCAGCGCCTCGCGCAGCTTCCCCGCCCGCTCGGACACCTCCGCCGGGCCCAGCTCCACGGCCCGGGCGCACCACCGCTGCCCCTCCGCGAGCTCGCCCCGGCGGGCGGCGAGCAGGGCGAGGCGCAGGGCGGCCCGCCCGTGACCGGCCCGGGCCGCCCGGGTCCACCACAGGGACGCCTCACGCTCATTGCCCTCACGGGCGAGGAGCAGACCGAGGTTGAAGGCACCGCTGCGGCTTCCCGCCTCGGCCGCCTCCCGGTACCAGCGGGCCGCGTCCAGGTACTCGCCACGGGCCGCGGCCAGCATGCCGACCCGCACCTGCGCACGGCGGTGCCCCTGTTCGGCGGCCCGCTCGTACCACTCCTCGCACTCGCTCTTCTCCGCGACGGACTCACCGAGCGCGGGCGCGGCGGCCGGCGGGCGCCGGGCGTCGAGCAGCGTGGCGAGCCGGAAGGCGGCCTCGGTGCTACCGCCGCCCGCGGCACAGCGCAGATGGCGTTCGGCCTCCTGCTCGTCGCCGTCCCGGAGGCGGGCGATGCCGACCTGGAGGGCGGCCTCGGTGTGTCCCGCGGCGGCGGCGCGCTCGTACCAGGACAGCGCGGTGCGGTCGTCGTCCCGGCCCGCGTGCAGGATGCCCAGGTTGAACGCGGCGTCCACGCTGCCCGCCTCGGCGGCCTTGGAGAACCAGGGCTCGGCGCCGGTGTGGTCCCCGGCCTGGAGCAGCAGCACGGCGAGCGCGTTGGCGGCCTCCCGGTGCCCGGCGTAGGCGGCACGGCGGTACCACTGCTCGGCCTGCGGCGTCCGGTCCTGGGCCGCGCACAGCAGGCCGAGGTTATAGGCGCCGTTCACATCGCCCGCGTCCATCGCGGCGCGGTACCAGCGCTCGGCGGTCTGCGGCTCACCGCGCGCGGCGTGCAGGGCGCCGAGGGCGTTGGCCGCGTTGCCGTCGCCGTCCTGGGCGGCGCGCAGCCACCAGACGGCGGCGCTCTCCTCGTCGCCCGCGTCGCGCAGCAGGAAGCCGAGCGCGCAGGCGGCGCGGGGCTCGCCGTCCTTGGCGGAGGTGAGGTACCAGCGCCCGGCCTCCTTGAGCAGACCGCGCTGCTCCAGAATCGCGCCGAGGTGCAGGGCGGCCCGCCGGTGCCCGCGGGCGGCCGCCTGGCGGTACCACTGCTCGGCCTCGTCGAGCAGCCCGGCCACCGGTCCGCCGGCGACGGTCAGCCGCGTCCCGGTACTGGTGGCCCGCTCGGCGGCGGTGCCCTCGGTCGACCGGCCCCGGTCGCCCCGGGACGCCCCGGAGCCGCCCCCCGGCCGGGGAGCGCCGCCCCGCGACGGCCTGGAGCCGGTCCGGGCTCCGGGCCGGGCGGCGCCGGACCGCCGGTCGCCACCGGCTGCCGGGGCCCCGGCGGAACGGAGGTCGTCGGTGCGGGCCTGGGCGCGCGCGTCGGCCCGGTCCGCTCCGGGCCGCCGGTCGTCGCCACCGGTCGAGGCGGTCGGGCCGGAACGGACGGCGTTGCTCCGCGCACCGCGGGACCACCGGTCACCACCGCTCGCAGCCGGGCCCGAACGGCCGGCCTCGGCCGGGGCCTGCCCCCGGGCGGCCCGGCCGCCGTCGTTGCGCGCCCCGGCGCGCGCGTCGGCCCGGTCCGCTCCGGGCCGACCGTCGCCACCGGAACGGAGGGCGTCGGCCGGCTCCGTACCCGCGCGGGAGCCGTCAGCGCCTCCCGGTCGCCGGGTGCCGGCACTCGCGCCGTCCCGGCCCGAACCGGACGCTCCGGAGCCCGCACGAGCCCCGGTTCCGGTCGCACCGGACCGCCGGTCGCCACCGGTCGCCCCCGCCCGGCCGGAACGGGCGGTGTCGCCGCCCGCTGCGCCGGTGGGCCGGTCGCCACCGGCGGCCCCCACCGAGCCCCAACGGCCGGCCTCGGCCGGAGCGTGCCCCCGGGCGGCCCGGCCGCCATCGGAGCGCGCCCCGGCGCGCGCGTCAGCCGAGGCAGCGCCGGTGAGCCGGTCGCCACCGGCCACCCCCGCCATGCCCCAACGGCCGGCCTCGGCCCGGTCCACGCCGAGTTGCTCGTCGATGGGCGTCGGCGCCCGCCCGGCGGTCGGCTCGGTGCCGGTCGCCGCGCCCCGGCCGGAACGCGCCCCGGTCCGACCCGCGCCGACGCGGAAGCCCGCGCCGTCGCCGCCTCCCGACCGGTCCCGGCCGGTGCGGGCGCCGGTATCGGTGGCGTCGGACTGACCGCCGACGTCGCTCCGGTCCGCGACGGACGCCCCCGGGCGCGCCTGCGAGTCGGCAGACCCCTGGCCGGCGCCCGGCGTCTCGGCCGGCCCGCCCCCGTACACGTCCACCGCTCCGCCGCCACGACGCGGCGCACCGCGCCCGGTGCCGGGCGTACCGAAGTGCCCGTCACCGGAACGGAGTTCAGCCGCCGCGCCGCTGCCGCCCCGGCGCTGGACAGGCGCCCCCGCGCCGGACCGGTCCGTGTCCGTGAGCCGGCCGGCCCGGGAGCCCGGGCCCGCGACGCCGCCCAACGCGCCCTCGCCGCCGGGCACCAGCCCCGCGGACTCCTCGCTGCGGCGGCTCTCCGCCGCCGCCCGGCCCTCCAGACCGCGCGCCAGTCGGTACGCGGCCTCCCGGTGGCCCTGTTCGGCGGCGGTGCGCAGCCAGCGTTCGGCGCCGTCGTCGCCCCGGTGCTCCAGCAGGTCGGCGAGGGCGTACGCGCCCAGCGCGTGGCCCTGTTCGGCGGACTGGCGCAGCCAGTACTCCGCGGCGGGCTCGTCACCGCGCTCACGGAAGTGGCGGCCCAGCGCGTGCGCGGCCGCGGCCGAGCCGGCGACCGCGGCGATGCGCCACCAGCCGGCCGCCTCGTCGGCGTATCCGCGCTGGTGGAGAAGGACACCCAGATTGTTGGCGGCCGCCCGGTCGCCGTCGGCGGTCGCCCGCCGCAGATAGGGCTCCGCGCCGTCGAGGTCGCCCCGGCGCAGCAGCAGCGCGCCGAGCACGCTCATCGACGCGACGTCCCCCCGGTCGGCGGCGCCGCGGTGGCGCGCCTCGTCGCCGGCGGTCTCCGCCGCGTCGGCGTGACCCGCCCCGGGGAGCGGTCCCTCCCCCGTGACGGCGACGCGGCCCGCACGAGCGGCCGCGTCGACGCCGTCCATCGCGTCGGCCGCGTTCCTCGCATGCGGTTGTTCAAACCGCCCTGTCTCCAACAGCGTTGCCCTGTCCCCCATGAATTCCATCGTCGCACCACCCGCAACCCGCGTACACCTGGTATACCGCAGCCAGTGAGGTCACTTCAGCGTTTTGTCGACATGCCCACAGAGAGATAAGTGAAACACGTCGGAGGCCAACTGGTGCCGCGCGGCGCGCACTTCGTCCCGGATGCCCCCGAAGGAGGTCTCCCTGAACGCATGAACGTATCCGCACACGGAAGAGGACCCGGATCCAGTCGGATCCGGGTCCTCTTCTTCAGTAGCGGGGACAGGATTTGAACCTGCGACCTCTGGGTTATGAGCCCAGCGAGCTACCGAGCTGCTCCACCCCGCGTCGGTGAAACCAACCTATCACGACGCGGGAGGAGCCTCTGACCGGCTCAGTCGCTGCCCGACTGCTCCTCCTGGAGTCTGGCCTCGGCGTCGGCCGCGCGCTGCAGGGCCTTCTGGAGGTCCTCCTGCGCCTTGCCGTAGGCCGTCCAGTCGCCCTTCTTCATGGCCGCGTCACCGTCCGCGTACGCCTTCTGCGCGTCGGCGATCGCGTCCTTCAGAGCCTGGTCGCCCGAGGCGGGCGGCTGGTCCGGATCGGTGGGCGGGGTGTCCGGTTCCTCGCCCGGCGGCGGAGTCGTGCCGTCCTCGCCCGTGCCCTCGCCGAACACCTGGGACAGCGCGCCGCCCAGGTCGTTGGCGAAGCCGATCTTCTGCCCGTACACCACGGCCACCTTGCTCAGCAGCGGGTACTCGGAGCCACGGCCCTGGGCGTAGATCGGCTCGACGTACAGGAAGCCGCTGTCCAGGGGAACGGTCAGCAGATTGCCGTACTTGATCGTCGAGTCGGCGCCCTTGAGGTCGCGGACGAAGTTGGCGATCGGGTCGTGGCGGTTCAGCCGGCTCTGGATCTGCTCGGGGCCGTCGACCTTGTCGTCGGTGACCCGCATGAGTCTGATCTTGCCGTAGTCCTTGCTGTTGGCGTCCGCGTCGACCGCCATGAACGCCCGGAGGTTCGGACGGCCGCTGGGGGTGAACGTCGTCGTCAGCGAGAACTGCTGCGCCGTCTGGCCCGGCAGCTTCATCGACAGGTAGTACGGCGGGACCGCGTTGCTGTCGGACTTGGTCGGGTCGTTCGGGACCTGCCAGGCGTCACTCGCGTTGTAGAACGGAGCGGGCTCGGTGACGTGGTACAGGCTCAGCAGCTCGCGCTGGACCTTGAAGATGTCCTGCGGGTACCGCAGATGGGCCTTCAGCTCGGCCGGGATCTCTCCCTTGGCCTTCACCGTGCCCGGGAACGCCTTCTTCCACGTCTTGAGGACCGGGTCCTTCTCGTCCCACTCGTACAGCGTGACGGTGCCGTCGTACGCGTCGACGGTCGCCTTCACCGAGTTCCGGATGTAGTTGACCTGGTTCTGCTGGGCGACCACCGCGCGCTGCCGGTCGGTCAGCGAGTCGGCGGTGGTGTCACCGAGGGTCGTCCGGGAGGCGTACGGGTACCCGTTGGTGGTCGTGTACGCGTCGACGACCCACTGGATCCGCTTGCCGACGACCGCCGGGTAGGCGTCGCCGTCGATGGTCAGCCACGGGGCGACCGCCTCGACGCGCTCCTTCGGAGTGCGGTTGTAGAGGATCTTCGAACCCTCGCCGATGGCCCCCGAGTAGAGGATCTGCGGCTCGTTGAAGGCGACCGAGTACGCGGCGCGGTTGAGCGGGTTGGACAGGTCGATGCCGCCCTTGCCCTTGTAGCTCGTGGTGACCTGGCCGCCGCCGTCCTTCTCGTAGTCCAGCTCCTTCTGGGGCCCGCCGACGATCGAGTACTGGGTGGTCTTCTCGCCGTAGTAGATCCGCTGCTCGTACTCGCCGAGGCTGCCCTTGGACGGGATGCCCGACTCGGTGAACTCCGGCGCGCCCGTGATGCCCTTGGCCGTGCTGGTGCCCTTGGCCGCGACGGCGCCGTATCCGTGGGTGTACGTGAAGTGGTCGTTGATCCAGTTGCGCTTGTCGACGCCCTGGAGGTTCAGCTCGCGCAGACCGATGACCGTGTCCTGGCCGTTGTACCGGTCCACGTCCAGGGTGGCGGGGAACTGGTAGTACTTCCGCTCCTGCTCCAGCTGCTGGAACGTGGGCGAGACGATGTTCGGGTCGTTGATGCGGTAGCTGGCCGCCGAGTCCGCCTGCTCGCGCTGCTTCTTGGAGTCCGTGATCTCGCCGCGGCCCGTGTAGTCGGTCGGCTTGACGTCGGTGATCCCGTACGCCTCGCGCGTCGCGTCGATGTTCTTGCGGATGTACTCCGCTTCCTTGGCCTGCTCGTTCGGCTGGACCTGGAACTTCTGGACGATCGCCGGGTAGAGGCCGCCGATGAGGATCGCGGACAGCACCATCAGACCGAAGCCGATCACGGGGAGCTGCCAGGTGCGGCGCCAGAGCGTGGCGAAGAAGAGCACCGCGCAGATGATCGCGATGCAGAAGAGGATCGTCTTCGCCGGGAGGTAGGCGTTGGCGTCGACGTACCGCAGGCCCGTCCAGTTGCTGGTGGCCTTGAAGTCACTGGACTTCACGGCGAGGCCGTACCGGTCGAGCCAGTACGCCACGGCCTTGAGGGCCACGAAGATGCCGAGGAGCACCGAGAGGTGGCCGGTGGCCGCGCCCGTGGCCCGCGCCCCGGGGCTGGTGATGCGCAGCCCGCCGTACAGGTAGTGGGTGACCGCGGCGGCGATCAGCGACAGCACCACGGCGGCGAAGCCGAAGCCCAGCAGGAAGCGGTACCAGGGCAGGTCGAAGGCGAAGAACGCCACGTCCATGCCGAACTGCGGGTCCTTCTGGCCGAAGGACTCGCCGTTGACCCACATCAGCCAGGTGCGCCACTGGCTCGTCGCCGAGGCTCCGGCGATCAGCCCCACGAGCGCGGTGATCGCGAGGAGCACCCACTTCTTGTAGGGGGCGATGCCCATGCGGTACCGGTCGAGGCTCTGCTGCTCCAGCGACATCGCGCTCAGCGGCGGCCGCAGCCGGTGCGCCAGCCAGATGTTCAGCCCGACGACGCCCGCCATCAGCAGGCCGAAGACCGCGAACAGCCCGACCTTGGTCCACAGGGTCTTGGTGAACACCGACGAGTACTCGACGGAGCGGTACCACAGCCAGTCCGTCCAGAACCCGGCGAACATGACGAACGCCATGGCCAGAACGGCCAGGACGCCCAAGGTCATGAGCAGGGTGCGGACCCGCCGGGACGGCCGGCCCACTCTCATCCGTGGCCCGGTCGGGCCTCCGCCGCGGTCCGGCATCTGGAAAGCCAACGTGCGCACCTCGAAGTCGCGATCGGTGTGAAGCGGGCCCCGCGATCGTAGGGCCCCACCTATGCAACTTACCGAGGCTTTACCTAGTTCCCGTCACCGGGGAGGAAGGAGGCAGGATGTTCGCCATGTCCAACGTTTCCCCCTCCGGCCCCCCGATGGCCGCGAATCCCCTCACCCGTGCCGTGCTGGAGATCGACGAGTACGCGTCCGGCATCGGCTGGGACCAGCCCGCCCGGCTCTTCGCCCTCGTCGACACCGCCCGGCTGCGCGCCCAGGAGCCCGGTCTCGCCGCCCAGCTCGGCATCGACGAGGGGGACGCGGGCGCCGCCCTCACCCCCGTCGAGCAGGACGAGATCCCGGCCGGCACGGCGCTGGACGAGTTCCTCGCCACCGTCGCCTGGCCCGAGGCGGTGGCCGGCTGCGCGCTGACCGTGGAGCGGCTGATGCTCCCGCCGAGCGCGGAGGACTCCGTTCCGGCCGGCCTCGACGGCAACGCGCTCACCGACTGGGTGGCCTCCCACCCGGACCGCCAGGAGGTGCGGATGACGGTGGGGGTGCTGCGCGACGGCTCCCGGGAGTCGGCGCTGCGGCTGCGCGAGAAGGACTCGCCGAACGAGGTGCTGACGGGCGCGGGCCTGGTCCCCGGCCTCGCCGAGGCGCTGGCGGCGACCTTCGAGGACTGAGCCGCCGGGCACGCCCCTGCCGGGCCGCCACCCGCCGCGGCCCGGCTCACGGGTCGCGGGCGGGGCCCCGGCGGGTCAGCCGGTGGTGCAGGCGGGCAGCCCCGCCGTGTCACCCTTGCGGATCTTCTCCAGGGACCGCTTGGCGTCGTCGATGGTGTCGACCTTGACCAGGTTCAGCCCGTCCGGGATGTCGGAGGCGGCGCTCGCGCAGTTGGCGCTGGGCGTCAGGAAGTACTCGGCACCCGCCTTCCGCGCGCCGACGAGCTTCATCTCGATGCCGCCGATCGGCCCGACCTTGCCCGCGTCGTCGATGGTGCCCGTGCCCGCGACGAACTTCCCGCCGGTCAGATCGCCCGGGGTCAGCTTGTCCACGATGCCGAGGGAGAACATCAGGCCCGCGCTGGGCCCGCCCACATCGGCGAGGTGGATGTCGATGGTGAACGGGAAGGTGTGGTCCGTCCCGGCCTGGATGCCGACGATCGCCCGGTCGTCGTCCTCGGCCTTCACCGTCCTGACGGTGACCTTCTGCGTGGTCTTCGGCTCCCGCCCGGCCTTCTCGGCCGCGGCGGCCTCCTTGGCGGGCACGATCGTGAAGACGACCGGCTCCCCCGGCTTCCGCTCGACCACCTGCTCGGCGACGTCCCCGGGCTCCTCGATGCGCACATCGTCGACGGCCCGGATCACGTCCCCGGCGTGCAGCTCGCCCTCGGCCGGCGACCCCTTGACCACGGTGGCGACGACGACCCGGGACTTCACCGGGATGTCCAGCTCGCGCAGCGCGGCGACCTTGGCGCTCTCCTGCGACTGGCTGAACTCCTCCGCGTTCTCCTGGGTGGACTGCTCCTCCGTCTTGCCGTCCGGATAGAGCGTCTCGTGCGGCACCACGACGCTGTCGTGCGCGATCCAGCCGTACATCGCCTCGAACAGGTTCATCCGGTAGTCCGCGCCGGTCACCCGGACCGTGGTCATGTTGAGGTGACCGGTCGTGGGGAACGTCTCACGGCCGGAGATCTGGAGCACCGGCTCGCCGCCCGCGGACCCCAGGGTGTTCACGGTGGGCCCGGGGGACATCTCCGCGTAGGGGACCTTGAAGAACACACCCGCGCAGAGCAGCGCGATGAAGACGAGGGTGGAGGCGAGCATCGTCGCGGTGCGGCGTGGCATGGAACGACAGTACGGGAAGAGCCTGTGCGGGCACTGCCGGGGCCGGTCCGTACGGGCCCGCACACGGCCTGGACGCGCTCGGGGCGGCGGCGGTCAGTTCCGGACGGCGTCCGTGCCGGAACCGGCCCTCTCCATCGCGTCACGGAACCGGGCGTAGCCGGCGAGTTCGGCGACATCCCCGCTCGTACGGTTGCGCGAAGCCCAGCCGGCCCATATCGCCGCACCGACAGCGGCGAAAAGCGGAATCAGCAACCACGCCAGAACTGCCATCGCGACCTCCCTACCCCATGAGTGAAAGCGACTGAGTGATCAGCAGATTAGTCATCTGCGAGATCAACGCTCACCGCAGGGGTGGGGTTACGCAAATCGGGGCGGATGGGGTCCGAGGAGGTTTCAACGAAGCGTCAGGTCTCCAGGAGGCGCTACGCGCCCACCCACCCTCCCGTCACCCGACCACCACCCCCCGACGAGGCGCTACGCGCCCACCCACTCTTCGGTGCCGTCCGAGAAGGTCTGGTGCTTCCAGATGGGGACCTCGTGCTTGAGGTCGTCGATGAGCTTGCGGCAGGCCGCGAACGCCTCCCCGCGGTGCGGGCAGGAGACGGCGACGACCACCGCGAGGTCCCCCACACGGAGGTCACCCACTCGGTGGACCGCGGCCAGGGCCCGGACCGGGTACTCGGCGGCGACCTTCTCCGCGATCCGGCGCATCTCCGCCTCGGCGCTCGGGTGGCAGGAGTAGCCGAGGGCGTCGACGTCCGACCCGCCGTCGTGATCGCGCACGGTGCCGACGAAGAGGGCCGTGCCGCCGGCCGCGTCGTCGCCGACCGCCGCGAACACCTCGTCGACCGAGAGCGGGGTCTCACGGACGGCGATCAGGCGGACGGGATCGGGGGCTCCCCGCTCGCCGGGGTGGTCGGACTGCTCACCGGGGTGATCGTGCACAGGTGCCATGACGGCCATCGTGCCGTACCGCGCGGGGCACGCGAAATGGCCGCTCCCACGGTTCGCGCGCCCGGCCCTTTGGAGCCTCCTACAGGGCCGGGGCCGGACGCGGAACCGGGGCCGGGCCCGGCGTCCGGCCGGTCAGATCCGGCGGCGGGCCTTCCGCGCCCGCCGCACCAGCGCGGCCGTGCCCAGCAGTGCCACCGTCGCGCCCGCGGCCCCCGCCGCCGTCGCGTCCTTGCGGCCCAGCCGCCGCCCCGCCACGGTGTGCCGGCCCTCGACCTCCTCCAGCAGGGCGGTCAGCACCTCCTCGTTGGTGCGGCTCGGACGCCAGCCCGCGTCGTGGAGCCGGCTCACGCTGACCACCCAGGGGTGCATCGTGTAGGCGAGGTCCCCGGCAGGCGAGGGCGTCAGCCCGATCCGGTGCAGCCGCGCCGCCGCGCCGAGGGCGACCGCCGAGGGCAGCTCCATGCGCCGGATGCCGCTCAGCTCCTCGACCTGCTCCTGCTCCAGCCAGCCGTCGCAGCCGACCGCGAACTCGCCGTCGACCTTCTCCAGAGCCGCGTACTCCAGCGCGCTGACCAGGTCGTCGACATGGCAGAACTGCCAGGTGGGCCGAGATCCGGCCACCACCAGCAGCCGGGGCGACTCGAAGTACCGGGTCAGCGCGGTGTCGGTGCCGCCGACCAGGACCGCGGGGCGGACCACGGTGACGTTCAGGCCCGGGTGCGCGCGCGGCGCGCGGCGCGCCAGCCGCTCGATCTCCAGCAGGTCGCCGACACCGGTCGCCTCGGCCGTGGCCCGCAGCTCCGCGTCCTCGGAGAGCGGGATGTCGTTGTCCGGCAGAGCCCCGTAGACCATCGCCGAGGTGCACAGGACGACCCGGTGGACCCCGGCCGCCGCGGCCGCCGTCAGCACCGTCTGCGTACCGCGGACGTTGTACGCGGTACGGGCCGCCGGGTCCGACTCCAGATCGAGGTCGAGCGCGAGGTGCACCACGACGTCGGCGCCGCGGAGCTTCTCCGCGATGGCGGGGTCCCGGACGTCGAGGACATGCCAGTGCGCCTCGGGAACCTCGCCCCGGCGCTCGTCGATGGCGACGACCTGTCTGATCTCGTCGGACGCGGCGAGGCGCCTCACGAGCAGGTCTCCCACGCCCGTCGCGGCACCGGTGACCGCGACGACGGGGCCGCGCCCCGGCGCCGGGGTTGAGTGGTTTCGCGCTGCGCGAACCTGCGGATCTGGGGAACTCACCAGGCGTCTCCAGCGGTTGTCTTCAGTACGCAAGCGAATGACCCATGCGCACCAGGTGACGTCCATCCTGCCGCAGGCAGCGGTCCGGCGGGGCACCCAGCCCCTGAGCGGCGCCGTGCCGCAGCCGCCGGGGCTCCCGGCCGCTTAGGCTGGGTGGTGTTGTCAGGCAGTCGCCGTCGGCCGACAGCCGACGGCCCTACGAGCCGAGGAAACCCGTGAGTGACACCCCATTCGGATTCGGCCTTCCGCCGGAGGAGCCGGAGCACGGCGACGAGGGCAAGAAGAAGAATCCCGGCGGAGGTGACCAGGGCTCCGGCGGGTCCCCGGGCAACCCCTTCGGGTTCGGGCTCGGCGGGGGCGGCGGTGACAACCCCTTCGCCGCGATGTTCGGCGCCATGAACCCCAACGACCTCGGCGCGGCCTTCCAGCAGCTCGGCCAGATGCTGAGCTACGAGGGCGGCCCGGTGAACTGGGACATGGCCAAGCAGATCGCCCGCCAGACGGTCTCCCAGGGCACCCCGGACGGCACCAAGGACGCCAGCGTCGGCCCGGTGGACCGCACCGCGGTCGAGGAGGCCGTGCGCCTGGCCGACCTCTGGCTGGACGGCGTGACCTCGCTGCCGTCCGGTGCGAGCACGGCCGTCGCGTGGAGCCGCGCCGAGTGGGTCGAGGCGACCCTGCCCGCGTGGAAGCAGCTCGTGGACCCGGTGGCCGAGCGGGTCGGCGTCGCCATGGGCGATGTGCTGCCCGAGGAGATGCAGGCCATGGCCGGCCCGCTGCTCGGCATGATGCGGTCCATGGGCGGGGCCATGTTCGGTCAGCAGATCGGGCAGGCCGTCGGGGTGCTGGCGGGCGAGGTGGTCGGCTCGACCGACATCGGCCTGCCGCTCGGCCCGGCCGGCAAGGCGGCCCTCCTCCCGCTCAACGTGGAGAAGCTCGGCAAGGACCTCGGCGTCCCCAAGGAAGAGGTGCGGCTCTACCTCGCCCTGCGCGAGGCCGCCCACCAGCGCCTCTTCGCCCATGTCCCGTGGCTGCGCTCGCACCTCTTCGGCGCCGTCGAGGGGTACGCGCGCGGGATCAAGGTCGACACCGGCAAGCTGGAGGACGTGGTCGGCCAGTTCGACCCGACCCACCCGGAGCAGCTCCAGGAGGCCCTTCAGCAGGGCATGTTCCAGCCGGAGGACACGCCGGAGCAGAAGGCCGCCCTGGCCCGGCTGGAGACGGCGCTCGCGCTGGTCGAGGGCTGGGTCGACGCGGTGGTCCACGAGGCGGCCTCCTCCCGGCTGTCCTCGGCGAGCGCGCTGCGGGAGACCCTGCGCCGCCGCCGCGCCTCCGGCGGACCGGCCGAGCAGACCTTCGCCACCCTGATCGGGCTCCAGCTCCGGCCCCGCCGGCTGCGGGACGCCTCCCGGCTGTGGGCCTCGCTGACGGACGCGCGGGGGCTGGAGGGCCGTGACGCCCTCTGGGAGCACCCGGACATGCTGCCGACCGCGACCGACCTCGACGACCCGGACGGCTTCGTCCACCGCGAGCAGCTCGACTTCTCCGAGCTGGACAAGATGCTCGGCGAGGCGGCGTCCCCCAAGGCTCCCGGGGCGTCCAAGACTCCCGGGGCTCCCGGGGCTCCGGAGGCCGGGGAGAGCGGCACGGACGCCGGGGACGACGGTGCCAAGGACGACGGCGACGGCGGCAACGACGGCTCCGAGGACGGCAAGGGCGACACCGGCAAGTGAGTCTCCACGAGGACGCGGTCCTGGTGCTCAAGGGCTACCAGGGCCGCGACGACGAGCAGGCCGCGCTGCGGACCGCCTATCTGGACCATCTCGCCGCCCACCCCGACGGGATGTGGAAGTCCTGCCACGCGGGGCACCTCACCGCGAGTGCGCTGGTGATCGACCCGGAGCGCGGCCGGGTGCTGCTGACCCTGCACCGGAAGCTGAACATGTGGCTCCAGATGGGCGGCCACTGCGAGCCCGGTGATGTGTCCCTGGCCGCGGCCGCGCTGCGCGAGGCGACGGAGGAGTCCGGCGTGCCGGGCCTCACCCTGCTGCCCGGCGGGCCCGTCACCCTGGACCGCCACCCGATCCCCGCGCCCTGCCACTGGCATCTGGACGTGCAGTACGCGGCCCTCGCCCCGCCCGGCGCCACCGAGGCGATCAGCGAGGAGTCGCTGGATCTGCGCTGGTTCCGCTACGAGGAGGTCGCGGGCGTCGCCGACACCTCGGTCGTCCGGCTGCTGGAGCGGACCCTGGCCGTGCTGTGACCCGTGCGACGGAAGGGGCGGGGTGGTCGTGCGACCACCCCGCCCCTTCCGGTATCCGCGGGCTTCCGTGACCGTCAGTTCCAGGCGTTGTTCTGGTTCTGCGCGTGCGAGCCGTGCTGGCCGACGCCGAACTGGGCCCGGACGCCCTGGCCGAGGTCGGCGTTCTGCGGGGGCATGACCTCGCTCGGCTGCACCAGGGCGAAGCCCTGGCCGAGGAAGCTCAGCTCCCAGCCCTCCCCCGTGTTGCCGCGGCGGCGGCGCACGTTGGTGGAGTGCGTCTGGGCCTGCATCTGCACCCGCAGCCCGGACGACCAGGCGACGATCGCGTCGGCGTCGGCGTTGACGTACTTGTCGGGCGTGACCTGCATCATCAGCGGCTGGCCCGAGGTCATCAGCGCGACCTTGCCCCGGCCGGAGATATTGAGCTGGTACTTGCCCGAGCCGGAGATGCCGTACTGGCTGTCCACCGCGATGACCTCGGTGTGCAGGGCGGAGTCGAGCGCCAGGACATAGGCGCTGTCGACCGTCATGCCCTCCTGGTCCACGTCGACGACATGGATGTACTGCGCCAGGTTGGCGAAGTAGACGGTGCCCTGCCCGGAGCAGCGCATCAGGTCCAGGCCCTCGCCCGTGCGGGCGCGCGCCCGGCGCTGCGAGGAGGTCTGGTACTCGCCGTCGAAGTCGACCAGGCCCTGGTAGGCGACCATGGCGCCCTTGCGGGCGAGGACGTCGTCGTGCCCGCCGAGGGCGACCCGCAGGAGCTGCGGGTTCTGGACGACGTACCGCTCCTGGGACTGCTGCTCGGTGTGGCCGAAAAGCGAACTCTGCATGATGTGTTCCCGCTCCCCCTCAGCCCCGCACGCGCAGGCGGTCGGTGCTGTCCTCGCTCGGCTGTACGACGACGATGCCCTGGCCCGAGAAGGCCATCTGGTACGCCTCGCCGCTGCCCCGCCCGATCAGGGAGGACGCCTTGAAGCTGCGCTTCCCCTTGACCTTGAGGTTCGGGGACCAGGCGACCAGGGCGTCCGGATCGACGTAGGTCTCGTCCTCGCCGCGGCCGCAGTCGACGACGATCGGCGTGCCGCGCGAGGTGAGCGCGACCCAGCCGGTGCCCGCGATCTCGACGTTCCACAGGCCCTGGCCGGCGAGCTTGGCGAGGCCCTTGACCTTCTCCACGCCCCACTGGAGGTGCGCGTCGAAGGCGAGGACGTTGGAGCCGTTGACCGACAGGGAGTCGTTGTTGAGGTTGATGACGACCACGTCGGCCCCGTAGTCGGCGAGGTAGAGCAGCCCGTCGCCGGAGCACTTCATGATCGGGGCGCCCTCGCCGGTCACCCACTGGGAGGCGATCTGGCGGACGGCGGGCGGGTTGGGCTCGTACTGGACGAAGCCCTCGTAGGCGACCATGGAGCCGGTGCGCGCGTAGAGGTCCTGGCCGGTGGCCATGGCGACCTTGAGCATGGTGCGGCCGTGGTTCTCCATCCGGGCCGCGATGGGTGTCGGGGCGTAGCCCGCAAGTTGCTGGTTCATTCTCCGGGCTCCCTCAGACCTCGTAGGGCTGGACGACGATGAAGTTGCCGGGGGCGCCCCGGAACTGGAGGTTCACGGTCTCCCCGCTGTGGCCCGGGTACGCGTTGCGGCGCAGGCGGACCTGGCTGGAGAGGATGACCTGGGAGGCGGCGGACCAGGCGACGACCGCGTTGCAGTCGGCGAAGGTCGTGGGCGTGACCGGCAGGACCACGGGGACGCCGTGGGTCTTGACGACGACGGTGCCCGTGCCGTGGAACAGCATCGTGAACAGCGCCCCGCCGGGGATGCCGTGGCCCTCGATGCGACGGACCTCGTACTGGAGGGTCCCGTCGAAGGCGAGGACGTTCTCCGCGGAGACGCAGATGCCGTCGCCCTGGAGGTCGATCTGGTGCAGATGGGAGCCGTCCTCGGCGAGGAAGACCTGGCCGCGGCCGGTGCAGCGCATGAGCTGCATCTCCTGGCCGGTGGCGTCGCCGACGATGCGGCCGCTGAACCCGGCGCCCTTGTAGCTGAAGTCGACTTTGCCCTGGTACATCACCATGCTGCCCTGCCGGGCCAGCACCGGGGTGCCGCCCATGGTCAGGTCGACCCGCATGAGCTGCTGGTTCTGCGGGGTCCAGCGCTGCCCGGTGGGCGTCTCGCGGTACGCCTGGAGGGCGGCCTGGAGTCCGGGGCCGGCCTGGGGCGCGCCCTGCGGGACGCCTGCGTGCGGGGCGCCGGGCGGCTGCTGGCCGTAAGGGCCCGGGGCCTGCTGGGCCTGCTGGGCCTGCTGGCCGAACGGCGGGGCGGGCGGCGGGACCTGGCCGCCGTGACCCTGGCCGGGGAACTGCCCGGGCGGCTGCTGGCCCGGGACCTGGCCGAACGGGGGCTGCTGGGGTCCGCCCGGCGGCTGCCCGTACGGGGCGGGGGCGGGCGGCGGCACGGTGCCGGCCGGGGGCGTCGCCATGGGCGCGGCCATCGTCGGCGCGCTGTGCATCTGCGGGCCGGGAGCGGCCGGCTGCGGGGCCGGTGCCGGTGCCGCGGGAGCGCCGAAGGAGGGCGCGGGCTGGGGGGCCTGCGGGGCCGGGGGCGCCTGCGGGGCACCGAAGGCGGGCGGCGGCACGGGCGCGGCGGGCGCGCTAGGCGCGCTGGGCGCGGCGAACGCCGGGGGCGCGGCCGGGGCCTGCTGGGGCGCGGGCTCCTCCTCGGCCACCTCGCCGCCGAAGTTCTTCAGCAGCGCCTCCAGTCCGCCGTCGAAGCCCTGGCCGATGGCGGCGAAGCGCCACACGTCCTTGAGGTAGAAGTCGCCGAGCATCAGCGCCCGCTCCGTGCTGAACTCGGAGCCGTCGAACGCGTACCGGACGACCTCCTCGCCGCCCGCGACGATCCGGATGTAGCCCGGGCCGATCTGCGACATCTGCCCGGCACCGTCGATCGTGGCGGTGAAGGAGAGCTTGTGGATGCTCGCCGGAATGCGGTCCAGCGTGACGCGGAACGACTCGGTGTCGCCCGCCTGCGCGCCGAGGAGCTGCACGGACTCCTCGGGCGACTTCGGCTGGTTGAAGAAGATGAAGTAACGGTCGTCGGAGAGCTGCTCGTTGGCGTCGAGACCGAAACAGCTGATGTCGAACGTCAGCCCGGGAGCGGAGATCTGCACGCCGACGTACAGATCCGTTCCCGGAGTGAGATCACTGATCTTGGCCTTGTGGCCGCGCTGGAATTCCCTGGCCATACGTGACGACCGTCCCCCATCCTGAAAGCTGATTGCGTCGCGTCAGGCTAACCGCTGCGGGCGACATTGAGCCAAGCCGGTACACATTCGGTACAGGACCGTCGACCTCGTGAGGGCGTCGTCACTCGGCGCGCGGAGGCGTCGGCGTGAGTCACCGCGCGGAGGCGGTCGTGTCAGTCCTCGGCGGCCGCGGCGTGCGGGAGGCGGCCCGCCGCGACCACGCCCTCCAGATAGCCGCGGGCGCGCTCGGTGCGCGGATACGCCTCCAGCAGCCGCCAGAACCGGGGGCCGTGGCCCGGCACCAGCAGATGGGCCAGCTCGTGCAGCAGCACGTAGTCGACGACGTACTCGGGCATGCCCTGGAGGCGGTGGGAGAGGCGGATGCTGCCCTCGGCCGGGGTGCAGGAGCCCCAGCGGGTGTTCTGGTTGGTCACCCAGCGCACGGAGGCCGGCTTGGCGCGGCCCTCGAAGTACTGGGCGGACAGCCGCTCCGCGCGTTCGGCCAGTTCCTCGTCGCCGAGGACCCGCTTGCTCTCCTGCGCGGCGAGCTTGTCGAGCATCACCCCGACCCAGCGCCGCTCCTCGGCCTCCGACATCCGGGCCGGGATGAGGACGATGGTGCGGTCGCCCTCGCGGTAGGCGGAGACCGTCCTGCTGCGCCGGGCGCTCCGGCGGACCTCGACCGCGCTCGCGGCGGTCCCGCGGGGCGGGTGACGTGTCGCGTTTCGCTGCGTGCTTCCCGCGCCGCGCGCTGAGGTCTCCCCCGAGGTGAGCCGGGTGGACGGGTCGACGGGCACGCGCCCGACGTTACCTGCTGTTCCGGTGGGAAGTCCCGCCCCCGGCGCCCGTTCCCGCGCGTTCCCCTCCATCGCTGCACGATTTGAACGACTAATACCCCATGCCTGTGGACAACTTTTCACACGGCTCACGGCGGAACGGCATTCTGACAACGGATCGGCAACCGAAGATCCAATTCACGGGGACCTCCGGGAACCACGGGGAACGGAACGGGGGACGATATGCGTCCGATGATGAAGCCCGCACTGCGGCGGGCATGGCGGGACCGGCAGTCGGTGCAGTTCGGGGTGACACCGGAACGGGCGATGACCGTCGGGCCGCTGGACACGGCGACGGGCTCGCTCGTCGACCTGCTCGACGGCACACGGGGCATGGAGCTGCTGCGCGCCGAGGCCCGCGCCCGGGGGCTGCCCGAGGGCCGGGCGGACGCCCTGGTCCGCCGGCTCGCGGACGCCGGGCTGCTCGACGACACCGGGCCCGCCACGAGTCCCGCGGCCGGTGCGCTGCGCGGCCGGGCGGCGGCCGTGGAGCGGCTGCGGCCCGACCTGGCGTCGCTCTCCCTGGTCCATCCCGAACCGGGCGGCGCCTTCGCGCGGATGGGCGGGCGCAGATCGGCCCGGGTCCTGGTGCGCGGGGCCGGGCGGGTCGGCGCGGCGATCGCCGCCACCCTCTCCGCGGCCGGGATCGGGCAGGTGGAGGTCCGGGACGGCGGCGTCACCGAGCCGGGGGACACGGCGCCCGGCGGGATCGGGCCGGAGGAGACGGGCGAACGGCGGGACGCGGCCGCCCGGCGGCTGGTGCGCCGCTCGGCCCCGGACCGCCCGCCCCGCGCCACCGCCGCCGGGGCAGGTGCCACCGCCGGAGCCGGGGCCCGGGAGCCGTGTCTCTCGCTGGTGGTGGTCGCACCGCGTGACGGGCTCGGCGCGTACGCCCCGGACCCGGTGATCGCGCAGGGCTGGGTCGCCGGCGGAATCCCCCATCTGTACGCGGGGGTGGTCGAGGCGACCGGTGTGGTGGGGCCGCTGGTCCTGCCGGGGGCCACACCGTGCGCGGAGTGCCTGGAGCGGACCCGCACCGAGCGGGACCCGGCCAGGGGGATGCTGCTGGCGCAGTGGCGGTCGGGCGGCCGCCGGGCGGTGCCCCCGGCCTGCGACACCGCCCTCGCCTCGGCGGTCGCGGGCCTGGCCGCCTGCCACGCCCTGTCCTTCGTCGACGGAGACCTGCCGGGGAGCACCGGGGCCCGGTGGGAGGTGTCCCTGCCGGCCGGCGGCTGGCGGCGGGAGAGGGTGGCGGCCCACCCCGACTGCCTCTGCGGCGCCTCGCGCGCCGGCGGGGAGGCGCACTCCGGTGGCGAGGGCGCCTCGGCCCGACGGGAGGCGCAGGGGACAATGGCCGGGTGACCGCCGTCAACGGGCCCGGCCCGCACGGCACATGCGACAGCCGACTGGGTTTTGGAGGGGCGTATGTCTGATCTTCCCCGGAAGGCGGTCACGAGGACCGCCAAGCTGGCAGCACTGCCGATCGGTATCGCCGGGCGGGCGACCTGGGGCCTCGGCAAGCGGATCGGCGGCAAGTCCGCGGAGATCGTGGCGCGGGAACTGCAACAGCGCACCGCGGAGCAGCTGTTCAAGGTCCTCGGAGAGCTGAAGGGCGGTGCGATGAAGTTCGGGCAGGCCCTGTCCGTCTTCGAGTCCGCCCTCCCGGAGGAGGTCGCCGGGCCGTACCGGGCGGCCCTGACGAAGCTTCAGGACGCGGCTCCCCCGATGCCGACCCGGACCGTGCACGGGGTGCTGGCGGAGCGGCTGGGCGAGGAGTGGCGGGAGCTGTTCCTCGCCTTCGAGGACAAGCCGTCCGCCGCCGCGTCCATCGGGCAGGTGCACCGGGCGGTGTGGCACGACGGGCGGGAGGTCGCCGTCAAGGTCCAGTACCCGGGGGCGGGCGAGGCCCTGCTGTCGGATCTCGCCCAACTGAGCCGTTTCGCCCGGCTGCTGGGGCCACTGATCCCCGGTATGGATGTGAAGCCGCTGATCACGGAGTTGCGGGACCGGGTTGCTGAGGAGCTGGACTACGAGCTGGAGGCGGCGGCCCAGCGCGCGCACGCGGCGGAGTTCGCCGGCGATCCCGATGTCCTCGTCCCGGACGTGGTGCACCACTGCGAGCAGGTGCTGATCACGGAGTGGATCGACGGGACGCCGCTGGCCGAGGTCATCGGCGAGGGGACGCCCGAGGAACGCGACCGGGCCGGGCAGCTCCTCGCCCGGTTCCTGTTCTCCGGTCCGGCGCGCACCGGGCTCCTGCACGCGGACCCCCACCCGGGGAACTTCCGCCTGCTGCCCGGCGAGGACGGCACGGGGGCGCGGCTGGGGGTGCTGGACTTCGGGACGGTGGACCGGCTGCCCGGCGGGCTGCCGCCGACCATCGGCCGCTGCCTGCGGATGACGCTCGACGGGGAGGCCGACGCCGTCTACCGGCTGCTGTGCGAGGAGGGCTTCGTCAAGGAGACCATCGATCTCGATCCGGACGCGGTGCTGGACTATCTGCTGCCGATCATCGAGCCGGCCGAGGCGGAGGAGTTCACCTTCACCCGCGGCTGGATGCGGGCGCAGGCGGCGCGGATAGCGGATGTCCGCTCCCCCGCGCACCAGTTGGGGAAGCAGTTGAACCTGCCACCCGCCTATCTGCTCATCCACCGGGTGACGCTGAGCACCATCGGCGTGCTGTGCCAGCTCAACGCGTCGGTGCGGTTGCGCGAGGAGCTGGAGACCTGGCTTCCCGGTTTCCCCGCCCCCGGAGGCGAGGACTCCGCCCCGGAGGCGGAGGCGGCCGGGGCGGCTACCACCACGACGAGTCGAGTCGCCCCTCGATCGACCTGATGTTGTCCCGGGCGCACCCCTCGCAGAGGTAGCGCCGGACGCCGTCCTCCACCGAGCAGGTCCAGGTGACGGGGGTGCCCTCGGCCACCCTGCCGCAGCGGGAGCACACGGTCGCCCCGGTCTCCTCGGGCGCCCCGGTCCCCTCGGGGGTGCCCGCGCCCTCGTCCGGCTGTCCGGTGGGAGGCGTCCTGTCCTGGTCCACCCGGCGACGATACCCCGCGGCGGCGCGGGCGGACGGAGAACGCCCCGCGGGGGCCGGTCCGTTCGGACCGGCCCCCGCGGGGTGGTGCGGCGGTCAGTTCATGACCGCCATGGCCAGTGCGCGGCGGGCGCGCATCGACACGCGCTCGGCGCGGCGCTGCATACGCCGGGCGGCGACCAGGCGCTGCGCCTGGCGTTCCGCGTCGGCTTCACGCCGACGCTCGTGCATATGCGCACGTGCCAGGGCTTCGGGGATGAGTTGCATTTCGCGGGTCCTGTTCTGACGCGAGGTGTTCGCGTCGCGGGTGGTGGTGACGTCTGAGATCGCGGAGCCGTTCGGCTCGCCGGCGGACGAGGTCATCGGAGCCTGCTTCTGGGGATCGTGCGTGACGGGTCGGTCGATGGTTCCGGTGGCGTTCATGCCGCGACCGGGTTCTTGCGCGGGCGGCCACGCGGCCGCTTGCGGGCGACGACCACGCCCTGGACGAAGAGCTCTCCGCCCCAGACACCCCACGGCTCACGCCGCTCCTTGGCACCGGCGAGGCAGGCCTCGACCAGCGGGCAGGTACGGCAGAGGGACTTGGCGTACTCGACGTCCGCGGGCGACTCGGCGAAGAAGACCTCCGGGTCGTAGGAGCGGCACGGTACGGGGACGCCGAGGTTCTCGATGGCGTCGTCGAGCGCGGTCAGCGCGGTGAGGGGAGTCAAGGCGGTTTCCTCGGTCGGTGCGGGCGGAGCGGGGGTCTCGGTGAGCGGTACGGACGGGGCGTGCGCTTCGAGTTGCACGGTGGGTGATTCCTCGTCTGGTCGTGCCGGCCGGTCGGCCGGTTCTGCTGCTGGTACCGGGTGGTGCTGGTCCCCGAGGCCCCTCGTTCCGTCTCCCGTTGGGGAAAACAGAAGGGCCGCGGATCCCGGGTGGGGTTCCGCGGCCCTGAAGGCGCCTGCCTGATGGTGGATCAGGCTGGATGACTCCAGGGTTCGAGCCCGCGGAAGGCCCACATCATGTGGTGCTGCGTCGTCTGCTTCGTCTCGGCACTGGCCGCCGCAAAGGCATAGGCCGGGGCCTGCGCCGCTGCTACTCCTGCTTCCAGTGCCTTGGTCGGTCGCTCATTGCGCTCCCGGACGGGGAGGCCGGCCCGCAGGGACGCCGGAAGGACGGCGGAGATGCCGGACAGACCGGTGCCCTGGAACGCGGAGGAGAAGCCGAGCGAGCAGATGGAAGCGACCGAGGGATCGGTCATTTTGGCGGTGCTGACGAAGCTGGTCTCGATGCTGATCACTGGAATCGCCTCCTCTCGGCGTCTCGGGGACCGGCGGGCCGGTCACACTCTGCGGACAAGTAGAGCACGAGGACAGGGCTTCGAAGAAGCCGCTGTTCTCGTGGTTAAGAACCTATGGGGCTTGCCGGGGCAGGCGCAAACTATTTTTCCGACGAGTTTTCATCAGTCGTCCTCGGCGCCGTCCGCAGGCTCCTCACCAGCGCAGATGGCCAGCACATCGGCTCCGAAACGGTCCAGCTTGCGGCTGCCCACACCGGAGATCCCCGCCAGCTCGCCCTCGCTGCCCGGCACGGCCTCCGCGATCGCCATCAGCGTCTTGTCGGTGAAGACGCAGTAGGCGGGCTGCCCGAGCTCCTTCGCCTGCTCCGAGCGCCACTCGCGCAGCCGCTCGTACAGCGCCTCGTCCATGTCCGAGGGGCAGTCCTCGCAGCGCATCAGCTTCATCTCGCCGGCGTCCGTCAGCGTCTTGCCGCAGACCCGGCACAGCACCGGCCCACGGCGCTTGCGACGGCCGCCGGCACCGCGCTCGACCCCGCCGGCTCCCCCGGCCCCGCCCCGGGAGCCGGGAGCCGGGGAGCCGGGCCGCAGGCCGTTGAGGAAGCGGCTCGGGCGGCGGGAGGCCCGCCCGCCGGGTGAACGGGACAGCGCCCAGGACAGCGAGAGGTGGAGCCGGGCCCGGGTGACCCCGACGTAGAGCAGCCGGCGCTCCTCCTCGACCTGCTCGTCCGTCTTGGCATAGGTGATCGGCATCATGCCCTCGGTGAGGCCGACCAGGAAGACCGCGTCCCACTCCAGGCCCTTGGCCGAGTGGAGGGAGGCGAGGGTGACGCCCTGCACCGTGGGGGCGTGCTGGGCGGCGGCCCGCTCGTCCAGCTCGGCCACCAGGTCGCCGAGGGTCGCCCCCGGCCGGGCCCGAGCGAAGTCCTCGGCGAGGCGCACCAGCGCGGCCAGCGACTCCCAGCGGTCCCGCACGGCACCGGAGCCGGCGGGCGGCTCGGTGGTCCAGCCCTTGGTGGACAGGACGGCGCGCACCTGGGCGGGCAGGTCCTCGGCGTCGTCGAGGAGGGCGTCGTTCGCCCCGGCGCGGGCGGCGCCGCGCAGGGCGACGCCCGCCTCGCGGACCTCCTGCCGCTCGAAGAAGCGCTCCGCGCCCCGCAGCTGGTAGGGCACGCCCGCGTCGGCCAGGGCCTGCTCGTAGACCTCGGACTGGGCGTTGACCCGGTAGAGGACGGCGATCTCGCCGGCCGGGACGCCCGCCGCGATCAGGTCCCGGACCCGGCGGGCGGTGCCCTCGGCCTCGGCGGGCTCGTCGCCGTACTCGGTGTAGACCGGCTCGGGGCCGGCGTCGCGCTGGGAGATCAGCTCCAGGCGGTGCTCGGCGGCCCGGCCGCGCGCCTGGGAGAGCAGCCCGTTGGCCAGGTGGACGACCTGGGGGGTGGAGCGGTAGTCCCGGACGAGCTTGACCACGGTGGCGCCGGGGTGGCGGGTGCGGAAGTTCAGCAGGTGGTCGGGGGTCGCGCCGGTGAAGGAGTAGATCGTCTGGCTGGCGTCACCCACGACGCACAGGCTTTCCCGGTCGCCGAGCCACAGGTCCAGCAGGCGCTGCTGGAGGGGGCTGACGTCCTGGTACTCGTCGACCACGAAGTGCTGGTACTGACGGCGGACGTGGTCGGCGATGTCGTGCCGGTCCTGGAGGATGCCGACCGTGAGCAGCAGGACGTCCTCGAAGTCGATGGCGGAGCGGTCCCGCTTGAGCTGCTCGTACATGCCGTAGATCTGGCCGACCTCCGCCGGGTCCCGGGGGGCGTCGCGCAGGGACTTGGCGACGGCGGCCGGGTAGTCCGCCGGGACGGTCTGGGTGACCTTGGCCCACTCGATCTCGCTGGTGACATCGCGCAGCTCGTTGCGGTCCAGGCGGATGCGGCAGCGGGCCGCGGCCTCGGCGACGAGCTGGATCTTGCGCTCCAGCAGCCGCGGCAGCTCCCCGCCGACCGCCTTCGGCCAGAAGTACTGGAGCTGGCGCAGGGCGGCGGAGTGGAAGGTGCGGGCCTGGACACCGCCCGCGCCGAGCTGGCGCAGCCGGCCGCGCATCTCGCCCGCCGCGCGGTTGGTGAAGGTGACCGCGAGCACACTGGCGGGCGGGAGTATCCCCGCGCGCACCCCGTAGGCGATGCGGTGGGTGATGGCGCGCGTCTTGCCCGTGCCGGCTCCGGCCAGCACGCACACCGGGCCGTGCAGGGCGGTCGCGACCTCGCGCTGCTCGGGGTCGAGCCCGTCGAGCACCGCGTCGGCCGTCTCGGGGGCCTGCGGGAACAGAGAGGAGTGCGTTGCTGCTGTCACCCCGCCATGCTGCCAGGTCCGGTGGGGCGGGTGCGCCGGGTTGTCCACAGGCAGCCCGATTGTTCGTACCGGCGGTGCGGGAATCGCGCGGGCGTCCCGTACGTTCTACGTCCCGGCGGGCCGACACCGAGAAGCCCCACCGACGAGCGAGGAGCGCAGAGACGATGCAGGGCACCGTGACGATGTACAGCACCACCTGGTGCGGGTACTGCCGCCGGCTGAAGAGCCAGATGGACCGCGAGGGCATCGCCTACACCGAGGTCAACATCGAGCTGGACCCGGAGTCGGCCGCGTTCGTCGAGAAGGCCAACGGGGGCAACCAGACGGTCCCGACCGTCCTGTTCCCGGACGGTTCGACGCTGACCAACCCCTCGCTGGCCCAGGTCAAGCAGAAGATCGGCGCCTGAGAGAGACGAGGTCCGGGCCGCCCGCCCGGGCCCCAGGCAGCCGAACCGGGCTCGGCCCGCGACGCGGCTCAGGCCGCGTCGCCCGGCTTGGGCAGCGGCTTGCCGTACCAGAGCTCGACGAGACGGGCCGCGATCGAGATGCCGTAGGGAGGCAGCACCTCCCCGGACTCGAACGCGGCCCGCAGCTCCTCCCGGGAGAACCAGCGCGCCTCGTGGATCTCCTCCCCGTCCACGACGATCTCCGAGGAGACGGCACGGGCGGTGAAGCCGAGCATCAGGCTGGACGGGAAGGGCCACGGCTGGCTGGCCACATAGCCGACCTCGCCCACCGAGACGCCCACCTCCTCGCGCACCTCGCGCCGCACCGACTGCTCGATGGACTCCCCCGGTTCGACGAAGCCCGCCAGGGTGGAGAAGCGGCCCTCCGGCCAGTGCACCTGGCGGCCCAGGAGGGCGCGGTCCTCGTCGTCCGTGACCAGCATGATCACGGCCGGGTCGGTGCGCGGGTAGTGCTCCGCGCCGCACGCCTGGCAGCGGCGGATGTGCCCGGCCGCCGCGATCACGGTCCGCTCGCCGCAGCGGGAGCAGAAGCGGTGCAGCCGCTGCCAGTTCTCCAGTGCCACGGCGTGCACCAGCAGACCGGCGTCCCGCGGGGACAGCAGCAGCCCCGCCTCGCGCAGCCCGGCGGGGCGGGCGGACTGGTCCATCCGGCCCGGCAGGGAGTCCTTCTGGAGGGCGAAGTAGCGCACCCCGTCCTCGTCGGTACCGAGGAAGTAGCGATGCGTCTCGGTGAGCGGCGCCTCGAAGGCCGGGGTCATGACCAGCTCGGTGCGGCCGTCGGGGGTGTCGTCGATCAGGGCCTGGCCGCCGGAGACCACGAAGACACGGGTCGTGGGGTGGCTCCACGCCGCCGCCAGCCATGCCTCGTCCAGGCGGTTGTGCGCCTCGCGGTCGATCCCGCTCGGCGCGGTCAGGCCGATCGGGCGGTCCCAGGCGGCGTAGCTGTCGGTGCTCACGGTGTTCTTCCAACTCCCCCGGTGCGGATGGCTGTCGGGTCCGGTGCGGATGGCGGTGGGGCGGTCCGGCGGGCCGCCGGGACGCGGTGGGGCGGCCGGGCGTCAGGCGTCCGGGCCGCCGGTCCCGCGCAGGGTCCCGGCCAGGTCCTCCCACAGGTGTGCCGAGGCTTCCACGCCCTTGAGGAGCAGGTCGAGTTCGACCTTCTCGTTCGGTGCGTGCCAGCCGTCGGACGGCACCGAGATGCCGAGGAAGAGGACGGGGGCGCCCAGCACGTCCTGGAGGTCGGCGGCGGGACCCGAGCCGCCCTCCCGGGTGAAGCGGATCGTCTCGCCGTCGAAGGCGCGGCCCATGGCCCGGACGACCGAGCGGAGCGCCGGGTGGTCCAGCGGGGTCAGACAGGGGCGGGTCGCGGCGCTGAACGCGATCCGGTGCCGGATACCGGCGGGGACCCGCTCGGCCACCCAGTCGGCCACGGCCCGCTCGATCTTCTCGGGTTCCTGGCCCGCGACCAGCCGGAAGGACAGCTTCACCGTCGCCGAGGCGGGGACGATCGTCTTGCCGCCGGCGCCCTGGTACCCGCCGCCGATCCCGTTGACCTCGGCCGTGGGGCGGGCCCACAGGCGTTCCAGGGTGGTCCAGCCGTGCTCGCCGAGGGTGGCGCGGGAGTGGGCGGTGCGCAGCCAGGACTCCTCGTCGAAGGGCAGTTCGGCGAAGAGCCGCCGTTCGGCGTCGGTCAGCGGCGGGATGCCGTCGTAGAAGCCGGGCACGGTGACGCGCTCGTCCTCGTCGTGCAGGGCCGCGACGATCCGGGCGGCGACGGTGGCCGGGTTGGGGACCGCGCCGCCGAACGAGCCGGAGTGGATGTCCTGGCCGGGGCCCTCGAAGGTGATCTCGCACTCGGCGAGGCCGCGCATGCCGGTGCAGACGGTGGGGGTGGTCTCGGACCACATACCGGTGTCGGAGACGATCACGGCGTCGGCGGCGAGTCGGCCGGCGTGCCGTTCGACGAGGTCGCGGAAGTGCGGGGAGCCGGACTCCTCCTCGCCCTCGATCAGCAGCTTGAGGGTGACGGCGGGCGCGGTGCGGCCGGTGGCGGCCAGGTGGGCGCGGACGCCGAGTGTGTGGAAGAACACCTGGCCCTTGTCGTCGGCGGCGCCGCGCGCGTACAGCCGGTTGCCGGTGACCACCGGGTCGAAGGGGTCGGTGTCCCAGCCGTCCTCGCGGGCGGCGGGCTGGACGTCGTGGTGGCCGTAGACCAGGACGGTGGGCGCGTCCGGGTCCTCGGCGGGCCACTCGGCGTAGACGGCGGGCGCGCCGGGGGTCTCCCAGATCTCGGCGACCGGGAAGCCCGTCTCCCGCAGTGCGGCGGCCAGCCAGTCGGCGCTGCGCCGCACATCGCCGGCGTGCTCGGGCTGCGCCGACACGGACGGGATGCGCAGCCACTCGACCAGCTCGTCGACGAAGGCCGCGCTGTGCTGCCGGATGTACGTACGGACGGCGCTGTCCGGGGTCTCGCTCATGCTCACGAGCCTAACGGGCCCCGCCGGCGGACTCGCCGGGCGTCCCGCCCAGCAGGACGCGCTCCAGGGCCTCGCGGCCCGGCAGGTCCGGGGGCCGGACCACCTCGCCGGTGCGCACGAAGACGAACGCGGCGGTGACCGCCTCCGGGGGGACGCCCTGCTGCTCGGCCCAGGCCAGGCGGTAGACGGCGAGCTGGAGGGGGTCGGCCCGGCCGTCCCGGGCGGTCTTCCAGTCGACGATCTCGTACGCGGGGCCGGAGCCGGGGCCGCCGTCCCCGGTGCCGGGGCCCCCGGTCTCCGTGCGGTAGACCGCGTCGATCCGGCCCCGCACCACGCGTCCGGCCAGGGTGAACTGGAAGGGCGCCTCGACCCGGTACGGGGTGCGCCGGGCGTACGCGGTGCGCGCGAACGCCTCCTTGAGCGCGGCCAGGTCCTGCTCGTCGGCGATGTCGTGGTCGTCGGCCGCGTCCGGGCCGGCCGCTCCGGGCAGCTCGTCCGGGCCGAGCACGGGCAGGGGCACCTCCTCGAAGCGGGACTCGACCCAGGCGTGGAAGCGGGTGCCGCGCCGGGCCGCCCGGTGCGGTGGCCGGGGCATCGGGCGGGCCAGGTCGCGGGCGAAGCCGTCGGGGTCGGCGGCGAGGCGGAGCAGCTGGGAGGCCGAGAGGGAGCGCGGCAGCTCGACGTCCCGGACGGTGGCGCGGGCGCGGCGCAGTTCGCCGGTGAGGGCGTCCAGGTCGCGGTCCCAGGAGTCGAGGACCCTGACCTCCTCCGGGGTGAGGGGTTCGGCCGGGGCGTGCGGTTCCGCCGGGGCGGCGGGCGCGGTTTCCTGGGGCGGGGCCGGGGGCTGGTGGGGGACGGCGGCGGCCGGGGCGTCGGGCAGCTCCCCGGGCGCCTCGCCACGGGGGTCGTCGTACGGTTCGCCGTACGCGCGCTCGTCCGGGTCGCCGAAGGGGTCGTCGAACGGCGGCGGGGGCTCCTCCTCGGGCGGGGCCTCCTCGGGCCAGGCCCAGTCGGCGTCGTCCGCAGGCTCCGGCGCCCGGTCGTCCGGCGCCGACGCCAGATGAGCGAGGACCGTCTCGGCGGCCGCCCGGCGGCGGGCCAGGGAGGCCGGGTCGAGCGGCAGCGGCCAGGCCAGGTCGTCGCCCCGCTCCCGCAGCGCCGGGTTCTCCGCGTCCTCCTCGGGCTCCTCCGCCCATGCCTCGATCTCGCCGTGCCCCCGGGCGCAGTGGTCGTGCAGGGCCCGGAGGAAGGCGGAGGGGCCGCGGCGGCGCTTCTGGTCCGGGCCCCACCAGTGCCCGGACCCGAGGAGGAGGGACCGGGGCCGGGTGAAGGTCACATAGCCGAGGCGGAGTTCCTCGGTGTGCTGGTGCTCCTTCATCGCCGCCTTGAAGTCCTTCAGCCCGGCGGCGTCCCAGCCGGCGACCTCCGGCAGGGTCTCCGCGTCACCGCGCAGGGCGTGCGGGAGGACCTGGGGCTGGGAGGTCCAGGACTCGCGGGCGCGGTCGCTCGGGAACTGCTTGGCGACCAGGCCGGGGACGGCGACGACATCCCATTCGAGGCCCTTGGACTTGTGCGCGGTGAGCACCTTGACGGTGTTCTCGCCGCCGGGGAGGGCGTTGTCGAGGCCCTTCTCGTACTGGGCGGCCGTGCGCAGGAAGCCGAGGAAGGCGAGCAGGGTCGTCTCGCCGTCGAGGGCGGCGAAGGAGGCGGCGATGTCCAGGAAGTTGGCCAGGGTCTCGCGGCGGCGGGCGGCCAGCGCGTGCGGGGAGGCGGAGAGTTCGACGTCCAGGCCGGTGGCACCGAGCACCCGGTGGAGGACGTCCATCAGCGGGTCGGCGAGCGAACGGCGCAGCTCGCGCAGTTCGGCGGCGAGGCGGGCGAAACGGACCCGGGCCTCGGCGGAGAACGGCAGTCCGTCGTCCGGGGCCGCGCCGCCGCCCGCCTCCAGGAAGGTGTCCAGGGCGTCCGCGAGGGAGATGATCTCGGCCGGGTCGGTGCCCTCCACGGCGGCGGCGAGACGGCGCTCGGGGTCGTCGTCGCCGTCCGGCCGGTGGACCAGGAGGCGGGCCCGCCGCCCGAGGAGGGCCAGGTCCCGGTGGCCGATCCGCCAGCGGGGGCCGGTCAGCAGCCGGACGAGGGAGGCGTTGGCCCCCGGGTCCTGGAGGACCTCGCAGACGGCGACCAGGTCCGCGACCTCCGGCAGGTGCAGCAGCCCGGACAGTCCGACGACCTCCACGGGGACGTCCCGGGCGACCAGGGCGCCCTGGATCTCGGGGAAGTCGCGGGCCGTGCGGCACAGGACGGCGATCTCCCCGGGCGCCTTGCCGGTGCGCACCAGATGGGCGATGGAGTCGGCCAGCCAGGCGATCTCCTCGGCGTGCGTGGGCAGCAGGGCGCAGCGCACGATGCCGTCCCGCTCGGCGCCCGGGGCGGGGCGCAGGGCCTCGACGCCCTCGTGCATGGCGCGCAGCGGGGTGGCGAGGCCGTTGGCGAGGTCCAGGAGGCGGCCGCCGCTGCGGCGGTTCTCGCTCAGCGCGAAGCGGGTCGCGGGGGTGCCGTCGGCGTACGGGAAGTGCCGCGGGAAGTCGTCCAGGTTGGCCACGGAGGCCCCGCGCCAGCCGTAGATCGCCTGGCAGGGGTCGCCGACGGCGGTGACGGCGTGCCCGGTGCCCTGGCCGAACAGCCCGGAGAGCATGAGGCGCTGGGCGACGGAGGTGTCCTGGTACTCGTCGAGCAGGACGACCCGGAACTCGTCGCGCAGGACCGTGCCCACCTCGGGCCGGGTGAGGGCCAGTTCGGCGGAGAGGGCGATCTGGTCCCCGAAGTCGAGCAGATCGCGCTCGCTCTTGGCGGTGCGGTAGCGGACGGTGAGGTCGAGGAGTTCCCGACGGGCCCGGGCCGCCTCCGGGACCTTGCGCAGGTCGGGGTTGCCGAGCTTCGCCCCGGCGAGGGCGGTGAGCAGTCCGGCGTCGTGGCGGTCCAGGGCCTCGGGGCGGACCAGGTGCTCGGCGAGTTCGGCGTCGAGGGCGAGGACATCGCTGACCAGGGTGGGAAAGGACCGGGTCAGGGCCGGGTACGGTCCGGGGGCCTCGCGCAGCACACGGGCGGCGAGCTGGTAGCGGGTGGCGTCGGCGAGCAGCCGGGCGCTGGGCTCCAGACCGATGCGCAGCCCGTGGTCGGTGAGGAGCTGCCCGGCGAAGGCGTGGTACGTCGAGATCCGGGGCTCGCCGCCCACCGCGTCGTCCCCGGAGCCGTCGACGGGCAGCGCGTCCGGGTCGGTCACCCCGGCCCGGACGAGGGCGGTCCGGACGCGCTCGGCCAGTTCGGCGGCGGCCTTGTTGGTGAACGTGAGCCCGAGGACCTGCTCCGGGGCGACCTGCCCGGTGCCGACGAGCCAGACCACGCGGGCCGCCATGACCGTCGTCTTCCCCGACCCGGCCCCGGCCACGATGACCTGCGGGGCGGGCGGCGCGGTGATGCAGGCCGTCTGCTCCGGGGTGAAGGGGATGCCGAGGAGCTCCTTGAGCTGCTCGGGGTCGGTGATGCGCGCGGTCACCGGAAGAGGCTAACGGGGAGCGCGGACAGTCCGTCGCGGTCCCAGGTGGGGCCCGGGCCCGCGACCCGGGGCGGGTGGCCGGGTCCCGGGGCGGGGCGGGTGGCCCGGGCCGCGCCCGCCCGGGGCGAGGGCCCGGGCGGGGCGAGGGCCCGGGCGGGGGCCGGGCTCAGGGCCTCAGGACGCGGCCTCGTCGTCCGCGCGGCTGCCCGCGTTGAACCCCGTGTCGCCGCCCGTGTCCGGGTCGGACTCGGTGTCCGGCTCCGGGGAGAGCTCGGGGTCCGGCTCCTGCTCCGGGGCGGGTGAGGTGCCGTCCGGGTCCGCATCCGGGTCCGGGTCGCCGAGCAGCCCCTCCAGGTCCACGACCTCCCCGGCGGGCGGCGCGGTCACGGCGACCGGCTTGCCGTAGTCCGAGAACGTGACGCCGCCGGGCTCCTCGCCCCCCGCCCTGACGACCTTCAGCAGATACGGTTCGCCCTCCTGCGCGACATACGCGGTCACCGTCGCCGAACCGTTTCGCTTGACGAGGGTGGTCGCCCGCGCGCCGCCGACCGCGCCGTCCCGCCCCAGGGTCAGGCCGCTGCTGATCCCGCCGGCGCCCTTCAGCCCGGCGAGCATCTCGTCCAGATCGCACAGCCCGCGCAGGTCCTCGACGGCCCCGGCCGGGAGCTTGACCCAGCGGTCCTTCACCAGCTCGACCACCGCGTCGCCGCTCCCGTCGTCCGGGGAGGCGGAGGGGCGTGAGCGCATCGCGGCGCGCCAGAAGGCGTCGTCGCCCTTCATATAGACGACCTCGCCCAGCCGCCGGACGTCGGCCCGCCCGCCCTGGACGCCGAGGCGGCCGGTGCAGTCGGCGCGGGAGTCCATCGCGAGGTCGACCGTGACCAGGTCGCCCCCGCTCTCGATCTCGCCCTTCATCCGCAGCGAGGGCGCCTGTTCGGTGGCCGCGACCGCGCGGTCCGCGATCTGGTCGGCGCTCAGGCCGCGGAACGGTCCCGCCGTGGCGCCGTCGGTGGCCGCCGCGGTGACCTTGCGCGCTCCCGCGCCACCGCCCGTCTCGCCCCCGCCGTCCCCGGAACAGCCCGTCAGCACGGCCCCGGCGCAGACGCAGACGAGTGCCGCCGCCGCGGCCCGGCCCGCGGGGCGGGCCGCCGTGACCGTCGTCGTCTTCGGCGTGGTCCCGGCCGGCCGGGACGTCCTGGTTGCCGCCATGTGTCAACTCCCATGAAGATCCGCAGCCGGGGGCGCCATGGCTGCTGTGGACCTTCATTGGATGCGGACGAACCCTCAGGAAACGGGCGACAAGCGATCAGCGCACCGATCATTCCACTATTTGGCGGCCCTCCGGCTGCGCGCTGCACGAGGCGCGGAAGGCGCAGTGCGCGCAGTGCTGCCCGGCGCTGGGCGCGAAGCGCTCGTCCAGGACCCGCCCGGCGGCCGTCGCCAGCAGGTCGCCGACCCACTCCCCGTCCGGCGGCTCCTGCGCCTGCACCTTGGGCAGCGCCTCGCCGCCCTCCTTCTTGGGGGCGGCCTGGCGCAGATGCACCAGCTCGGCCCCGCCGGGCTCGGGGCGTCGGCCGTCGAACACCTCGTCGACCGCGCCCTCGCGCACCGCGAGCTGGTACACGGCGAGCTGCGGATGGCGGGCGACCTCGGCACCGGTGGGCGCCTGCTTGCCGGTCTTGAAGTCCACGACGTACGCCCGGCCGCCCGCGTCCTGCTCGACCCGGTCCATCGAGCCGCGGATGCGGACCTCGTACTCCCCCGCCTCCAGGGTCACGTCGAAGTCGTGCTCGGTGGCGGCGGGGGCCCGGCCGCCGCGGTCCATGACGTGCCAGCGCAGGAAGCGCTCCAGGGCTGCGCGGGCGTGCTCCTTCTCCTGGCGGGACTTCCAGGGGGCGTCGAAGACCAGGCCGTTCCAGACCGAGTCCAGACGCTCCATCAGCACGTCGAGATCGGCGGGAGTGCGGCCGGAGGCGACCTCGTCCGCGAGGACGTGGACCACGTTGCCGAAGCCCTGGGCGGCGGTGGCCGGGGCGTCCGCCTTCACCTCGCGGCCCAGGAACCACTGGAGGGCGCAGGTGTTGGCGAGCTGGTCGAGGGCGCTGCCGGACAGGGCGACGGGCCGGTCCCGGTCGCGCAGGGGCACGGCGCTGCGGGTCGGCTCGTCCATGCCCCACCAGCGGTAGGGGTGCGCGGACGGGACCAGGGGCTGGCCGTCCTCGTCGGTGAGGGCGGCGAGGCGCGCGAGCCGGCGGGCGGCGGCCTCGCGGAGCGCGGGGGACGCGTCCGGGTCGACAGTGGTCGCGCGCAGCTCGGCGACGAGGGGGGCGACGGCGAGGGGGCGGCGGGGGCGGCCGGTGACGTCGACGGGCTCGACGCCGAGTTCCGTGAGGAACCGGGAGGGCTGGTCGCCGTCGTCGGCCGGGGCCTTGACGGCGGTCACGACGAGACGGTCCCGGGCGCGGGTCGCGGCGACGTAGAAGAGGCGGCGCTCCTCGGCGAGGAGGGCGCCCGGGGGGAGGGGTTCGGCGAGGCCGTCGCGGCCGATGCGGTCGGCTTCGAGGAGTGAACCGCGGCGGCGCAGGTCGGGCCAGAGCCCCTCCTGTACGCCCGCGACGACGACGAGCCGCCACTCCAGGCCCTTGGAGCGGTGCGCGGTCATCAGGCGCACGGCGTCGGGGCGGGCCTCCCGGCGGGTCAGGGTGTCGGCGGCGATGTCCTGGGCGTCCAGCTCCTCGATGAAGTTGAGCGCGCCCCGGCCGCCGGTGCGCTCCTCGGCGCGGGCGGCGGTCTCGAACAGGGCGCACACGGCGTCGAGGTCGCGGTCGGCGTTCCGGCCGCCGGGGCCGCCGCGGAAGGCGGAGCGTTCGAGGCGCTGGGGCCAGGGGGTGCCGTCCCAGAGCAGCCACAGGGCCTCCTCGGCGGTGCCGCCGCCGGCCAGCAGCTCCCGCGTCTTGCGCAGCAGCACACCGAGCCGCTGCGCGCCGCGCGCGTACGCGGGGTCGTGCGCGACCAGCCGCTCGGGCTCGGCGAGCGCGCGGGCGATCAGCACGTCGGACGGCGGGGGCACGCGGTTGCCCGCGGCCCGCTCCTCGTCCCGCAGGGCCCGCCCGAGCCGGCGCAGGTCCGAACTGTCCATCCCGCCCAGCGGCGACGTGAGCAACCCGATCGCGGTCTCGGCGTCGAGCCCACGGGGGGGTTGGGGGGCGGCGGCGGCCTCTGCCCCGCCCGGCCCGGGTCCGGGCTCGGCGGGGGCGGCCTCCGCCTCGGCGGGGCCCTTGTTCTCGGGGCGCGGGCCCGCGCCCGCGTGCTCGGGGCCGCCCGTCAGGGCGGCGTGGGCGGGGTCCTCGCCCCCGGCACGCACCCCGGCCGGGGAAGCGATGGCGTCCACCGGCCCGGCCCCGGGCCCCGGCCCGGCGGGGCCGGGGGTCTCGGGCGTGAGCCCGTCAGCGGATTCGCCGCCTACGGGGGTACCGCCGCCGGGGCCCGGGCCAACCGGGCCGGGCCGGGCCCCGGTCCGGCCCTCGGCCTCTGCGGGACCGTGGGCGTCGGAGTCCGGTGCGGGCGACCCTGCGCCGCGACGCGCGGCCACGGACTTCGGACCCTCCACCGGAGGCCCGGCGGCGGGGGCCCCGCCCGCCGGGGTGGCGGCCTCCGCCTCGGCGGGACCGTCCCCCGGGGCCTCGGCGGAACCGTCCCCCGGGCCCGGTCCGGCGTCAGGGCCCGGGCCCGGGTCGGCGTCCGCGGGCTCGGAGCCCCGCGCCCCGGTCGGCGAGGCGGCCTCCGACACGGGGGTACCGCCGCCGGGGCCCATGCCCGGGTCGGCGTTCGCGAGCCCGGGCTCCGGGAGGCCAGCCGGGTCCACGGCGGCCGCCGGGCGCGGGACCGGGTCGGCGTCAAGGCTCGCGGGCCGGTCCGGGTCGGCGGGCGTGGCCTCGGGGTTCGGCCCGGAAACCCCCTCCGGCGGGGTGAGCGCCGCCTGCGCCGCCGTGCGGAGGGCGGACAGCAGGGGCGCGACCGCCGGCTCGTGGCGGAGGGGGAGGTCGTCGCCGGTGACCTCGACCGGGACGCCCGCCGAGATCAGGGCGCGGCGCAGGGACGGGATCGTGCGGCCGCCCGCGCGGACCAGGACGGCCATCTCCTCCCAGGGAACGCCGTCCTCCAGGTGCGCCCGGCGCAGGATGTCCGCGATGTTGTCGGTCTCCGTGGACGCCGTGGGGTACGTGTACGCCTCCACCCGGCCGCCGTCGCGGACCGCCGCCGGCTCCCGGTGCGCGCGGACCCGGTCCGCGGGCAGCCGGGTGAGCGGCATCCGCCGGGTGAGCAGGCGGGTCGCCGCCAGCAGGGCCGCCCCGCTGCGGCGGTTGGCGGTCAGGACCGCGACCCCGGAGGGCGCCCCGTCCCGCCGCCGGAAGACCCCGGGGAAGTCGAGGATGCCGTTCACGTCCGCGCCCCGGAAGGCGTAGATCGACTGGTCCGGGTCGCCGAAGGCGACCAGCGTCCGTCCGCCGCCCGCCAGCGCCCGCAGCAGCCGCACCTGCGCCGGGTCGGTGTCCTGGTACTCGTCCACGAAGACCGCGTCGTACGGGAAGTCCCCCGGCGACAACTCGCGCTCGGCGAGCAGCACCGCGCGGTGCACCAGCTCGGCGTAGTCGAGGACGCCCTGCATGTCCAGGACGTCCAGGTACTCCGCGAGGAAGGCCGCCGCCGCCCGCCAGTCCGGGCGTCCGGCCCGGTCGGCGAAGCCGGCCAGCGCCTCCGGCCCGAGGCCCAGCTCCCGGCTGCGGGCGATCACCGCGCGGGCCTCGTCGGCGAAGCCCCGGGTGGTCAGGCAGGCGCGCAGGTCGGCGGGCCACCGGACCCCGCCGGGAACGCCGTCGCGCTCCATCGCCACATGCCCGGCGAGCAGCTCGCGCAGGGCCACGTCCTGCTCGGGGCCGGAGAGCAGGCGCAGCGGCTCGGCGAAGAGGTCCGCGTCCTGGTGCGCCCGGACCAGGGCGTAGCAGAAGGAGTGGAAGGTGGTCGCCTGCGGACCGTGCGCGCCGCCGAGCCGCAGCGCCATCCGGTCGCGCAGTTCGACGGCGGCCCGGCGGCTGAAGGTGAGGACCAGGATGCGCGCCGGGTCCCCGCCCCGGGCGATCCGGGCGGCGACCGACTCCACCAGGGTGGTGGTCTTGCCGGTGCCCGGTCCGGCGAGGACCAGCAGCGGTCCGTCCGTGTGATCAACCACCGCGCGCTGGGCTGCGTCCAGGAGAGGGGGATCCACGGGGGCGGGTGCGGTGCGCACCAGCCGGTACGCGCCCGGGGACCGTTCCCTGTGCCCCTGCGGGCGCGGGGGGACCCCCGGCCGTACCTGCTGCGGGTACGGCGTACGCCCGGTGGTGGAGGAGGAACTCACAGTGGATCGCCGGTCCTGGTGGGTGTGCTGGTGTCGGTCCTGCGGCGCGCGGTGCGCCCCGGCGACGCTACGCCAGGGCGCGGGCCCCGCGCAGCGGCCGGGTCAGGTCGCCCGGGTGGGCCTCGCGCCGCCCGCGGTGTCGCCGCCCGGCGGAAGCTGTTCGGTGTGAGCCCCCTCCTGCGCGCCCCCGCCCGGCTCGGCCACCGAACCCCGCGCGCCCCCGCCCGGTTCCGCGGCACCCGGCGCGCCCCCGGCCCCGCCGGCGCCCCCGCGCGTGCCGCCCGGTTCCGCGCCTGCGAGCCCGGCCGCGCCCGTGCCGTCCCAGCGGGCCCGCCGCATGTCGAGCCGCGGCACATGCCCCTCGGCCGCCCGGGACGCCTCCCGCAGCGGGGTGCCCTCCGCGCGGTAGTGCTCCAGGGCGCGCAGCTCGTGCCCGGGCAGCAGCACGCCGTCCGCGCGCACCACGCGCCACCACGGCACGGGGCCGCCGTACAGCGCCATCGCCCGGCCGACCTGGCGGGGGCCGCCCTCGCCGAGCCATTCGGCGACGTCCCCGTAGGTCATCACCCGGCCCGGCGGGATCAGCTCGGCGACCTCCAGGACCCGCTCCGCGTATTCGGGGTACTCGGATCCCGGAAGGTCCGGGGAGCCCGAGGGTCCCGGGGAGTCCGAGGGGTGTTCGGGCACATCGCCCTTCCGGTCGTCCATCCGCCCCATCCTGCCCCACGCCACCGACAACGCCGGAGAGCGGAGGAGAATCGGACCAGCGGCACCAAAGGGGCACATCCCGGTGGAGTCACTCCCCCGCATTGCACCCTGATGCCCCTCTCTGTCGTCCGGCCGTGCCACCATCGTGCGGGCGGTGACTGGTGATACGAGATCAAGAAGAGACCGAGACGGCGAAGGAGCAGGGCGTGCAGCCTCCGAAGGCGGCGGACGGCCCTGAGACCGGGCCGCCCCCCGGCACGCCCGGAGACGGGGCGGACCGTTCCGCCACCTCCTCCGCGACGCCCCCCGCCACGACGCCTCCGGCGACCGGCCCGGCGGCCCCCGCGTCCACCCCCGGCCCGGCGGGCACCGGCCCGGCCGACCCCGCCACCGGCTGCCGCGCCCGGGCCACCGCGTCCGGCGCCACCGCCCTGAGCGCGGGCGGCGACCTCGCGGACCGGGTCTCGGGCGACGAGCCCCTGCTCGCCGCCCGCGTCCACCGCCCCTCCGACCTGATGCGGCTGCTCGGCGGCATCCTGGCCATCGCCGTCGTGCTCGCCGTCGCCGCCTTCGCCCAGGGCACCACCACCGGCCTGGAGTCGGACATCAGCAAGGGCACCGGCCAGGCGCCCGACCTGCTGGTCAAGCTCGCCGGCCTGGTCTCCAGCATCGCCGTGCTGCTGGTGCCCGTCGCCTTCGCGATCGAGCGGCTGGTCAAACGGGACGGTCTACGCATCGCGGACGGCGTCCTCGCCGCCGTGCTGGCCCACGGCGTGACCCTCGCCACCGACCTGTGGGTCTCCCGCGCGGCCCCCGGCAGCCTCCAGGACGCGCTGACCGTGCCGCAGTCCAACGGACTGACCGACCCGGTGCACGGCTATCTCGCGCCCGTGATCGCCTATATGACGGCGGTCGGGATGGCCCGCCGGCCGCGCTGGCGCGTGGTCCTGTGGATGGTGCTGCTGCTGGACGCCTTCGCGATGCTGGTCGCCGGCTACACCACCCCGTTCTCGATCATCCTGACCGTGCTGCTGGGCTGGACCGTCGCCTACGGCACCCTCTACGCGGTCGGCTCGCCGAACGTCCGCCCCACCGGGCAGACGCTGCTCGCCGGGCTGCGGCACGTCGGCTTCCGCCCGGTCAGCGCGATGCGCGCCGACGACACCCCGGAGAACGCCGACCAGGACCGCGGCCGGCGCTATCTGGTGTCCCTGGAGGACGGCCCGCCGCTGGACGTCACCGTGGTCGACCGGGAGCAGCAGGCGCAGGGCTTCTTCTACCGGGTCTGGCGCCGGCTGACCCTGCGCTCGATCACCACCCGCCGCTCCATCCAGTCCCTGCGCCAGGCCCTGGAGCAGGAGGCCCTGCTCGCCTACGCGGCCATCGCGGCCGGCGCCAACGCCCCCAAGCTGATCGCCACCTCCGAGCTCGGCCCGGACGCCGTGATGCTGGTCTACGAGCACCAGGGCGGCCGGCTGCTGGACTCCCTGGCCGACGAGGAGATCACCGACGAGGTGGTCCTCGGGGCCTGGCGGCAGGTCCGGGCCCTGCAGTCGCGCCGGATCGCGCACCGGCGCCTCGCCGGGGACGCGATCCTGGTCGACCCGGACGGCCGGGTGATCCTGACCGATCTGCGCGGCGGCGAGATCGCCGCGGGCGACCTCGTACTGCGGATGGACATCGCCCAGCTGCTGACCACGCTGGGCCTGCGGGTCGGCGCGGAGCGGGCGGTGGCCGCGGCGGTGGAGGTACTCGGCCCGGACACGGTCGCCGACTGCCTGCCGCTGCTCCAGCCGATCGCGCTCAGCCGGTCCACCCGTGCCACCCTGCGCCAGCAGGCGCGCGAGCGGGCGCAGCGGGAGCGGGATGCGGTCCTGGAGGCGTCGGCCGCCGCCCGGCGGGCCCGGGGCCAGGAGGACCGGCCCACCGAGGGCAAGGACGGGCGCAAGGCGGCCCGCAAGGTCGAGAAGGCGGAGAAGCAGGCCGACAAGCGGGCCGTGGACGAGGCCCTGGAGGAGGCGCGCGAGGAGGATCTGCTGACCCAGATCCGGGCGCAGGTGCTGCTGATCCGCCCCCAGGCGCCGGTGGAGCCGGTCCGGCTGGAGCGGATCAGGCCGCGCACCCTGGTCAGCTTTATCGCGGGCGCGGTCGCCGCGTACTTCCTGCTCTCCCAGATCGCCGGCATCGACTTCGGCACGGTCTTCGGCCGGGCCCACTGGGGCTGGGTCGCGGCGGCGGCGGCGTTCTCCGCGCTGAGCTACATCGCGGCGGCGATGAGCCTGCTGGGCTTCGTGCCGGAGCGGGTGGGCTTCCGGCCCACGGTCGTGGCGCAGGTCGCCGGGTCCTTCGTGAAGATCGTGGCCCCGGCGGCGGTGGGCGGCGTGGCGCTGAACACCCGCTTCCTCCAGCGCTCCGGGGTGCGCCCCGGGCTGGCGGTGGCGAGCGTGGGCGCCTCGCAGCTGTTCGGGCTGGGCTGCCACATCCTCCTGCTGCTGCTGTTCGGCTATCTGACGGGGACGGAGCGCACCGCGTCCTTCACCCCGTCGAGGACCGTGATCGCGGGTCTGCTGACCGTCGCGGTGCTGGTGCTGGTCGTCACGGCCATCCCGTTCATGCGGAAGTTCGTGGTCACCCGGCTGCGCTCGCTGTTCGCCGGGGTGGTGCCGCGCATGCTGGACGTGCTCCAGCGGCCGATGAAGCTCCTCACCGGCATCGGCGGGATGCTGCTGCTGACCACGTTCTTCGTGCTCTGCCTGGACGCCTCGATCCGCGCGGTCGGCGACGGCGCCCAGCCGATCAGCTACGCGAGCATCGCGGTCGTCTTCCTCGCGGGCAACGCCCTCGGTTCGGCCGCCCCGACCCCGGGCGGTGTGGGCGCGGTCGAGGGTGCCCTGCTCGGCGGTCTGCTGCTGGTCGGGGTGCCGTCGGAGGTGGCCGCGCCCGCGGTGCTGCTCTACCGGCTGATGACGCTCTGGCTGCCGGTGCTGCCGGGCTGGTTCGCCTTCACCCACCTGACGCGCAAGGGCGCGCTCTGACGGATCCCCCGGCCCTTCGGCGGGCCGGGGGCCTCGGGCACTCGGGCACTCGGGCGGAGGAAAGTGCGGAGGGAAGTCCAGACCCGGAGCCGGAAGTCCACCCGTACGGCACAGCGCCCTCACCCGGTGGGAGCACCGGCCGCTGCGCCACCCGCATGGGCCCGTCGCCCATGCGGAGCAGACCCCGGCGGCGCACGATGGCCGCATGCCGACGACCTCCGCCACCGCGCACCGCACCGCCGCCGCCCGGGCCGCCCGCCGTACCGGGGCGGGGGCCGTCCGCCGGCGTCCCGTCCGGGCCGCGGCCGCCGCGCTCGCCGTCCTGCTCGCCGCCGCCGGCTGCTCCGACGGCGGCGGGGACGAGGACCGGCCCCGGGACTACGCCGCGCAGAAGCTGGAGTGGAAGCCGTGCCCGGCGCCGTCCGACGCGGAGGGCGGCGGCACCGAACCCTCCCCGCTGCCCGGCGGCACCACCTGGGAGTGCTCCTTCATGGAGGTGCCGCTCGACTACGACGACCCGGGCGGCGAGGCGATGGAGCTGGCGCTGATCCGCGCCCGGGCGAGCGACCCGGACCGGCGGATCGGCTCCCTGGTGTTCAACTTCGGCGGCCCCGGCGGCTCGGGCGTCGCCACCCTGCCCGCGGCGGCCGCCGACTACGGCACCCTGCGCACCCGCTACGACCTGGTGAGCTTCGACCCGCGCGGGGTCGGCCGGAGCGTGCCCGTGGAGTGCCTGGACGACCAGCAGATGGAGGAGTGGATCGCCGAGGACTCCACCCCGGACGACGCGGCCGAGGAGCGGGCGTACATCGAGGGCCTGGCCTCCTTCGCGGACGCCTGCGAGGAGAACTCCGGCAATGAACTCCCGCACGTCGGCACCGAGAACGCGGCCCGCGACATGGATCTGATGCGCCAGGTGCTGGGCGACGAGAAGCTGCACTACTTCGGGATCTCCTACGGCACCGAACTGGGCGGGGTGTACGCCCACCTGTTCCCCAAGAACGTCGGGCGGGCGGTCTTCGACGCGGTCGTGGACCCGAGCGAGAACTCCGAGCAGAGCTCGCTGGGCCAGGCCGAGGGCTTCCAGCTCGCGCTGACCAACTTCCTCCGGGACTGCGTCGACCGGGGCGACGACTGCCGGCTGCCCGGTTCCACGCCGGGCGAGATCCAGGACTGGATCATCGAGTTCCTGGACGGGCTGGACAGCAAGCCCATCCCGGGCATCGGCGACCGGATGCTGACACAGAGTCAGGCGCTCAACGGCATCGCCCAGACCCTCTACTCGCGCGAGTACTGGGAGCTGCTGGAGCAGGGCCTCGACGAGGCGGAGGGCGGCAACGGCGGTCTGCTGATGGCCTTCTCGGACGCGCTGACCGGCCGGAACGAGAACGGGACCTACAGCAACGCGCAGGCGGCGGGCGCGGCGATCGGCTGCGTCGACTCCAAGGAGCGCTACACGCCGGAGCAGACCCGGGCGAAGCTGCCCGAGTTCCGGCGGGCCTCCCCCGTGTTCGGGGAGTTCCTCGGCTGGGGCCTCCTCGGCTGCACCGAGTGGCCGGTGCCGGGCACCTGGACCCACCCGGACGTCTCCGCCCCGGGCGCCCCGCCGATCGTGGTCATCGGCAACACCGGCGACCCGGCGACGCCTTACGAGGGAGCGCGGGTGATGGCCGAGGCACTGGGCCGGGGCGTCGGCGTACGGATGACGTACGACGGCGAGGGGCACGGCGCGTACGGCAACAGCGCCTGTGTGGACCGGGCGGTCAACGGCTATCTGCTGAACGGGCGGGTGCCCCGGGACGGCACGGTCTGCCGCTGATCGCGCGCCCCCGGCACGGCGAGGCCCCCGGGCCGCTCGCGCGGTCCGGGGGCCCGTCGCCCCTCGGGGGCCGTTGGGGAACGGCGGTCCGGTGGCCGCCGTCCGGTCCGGTCCGGTCAGTAGACCGGCTTCTCCGGCTCGATCTGGTTCACCCAGCCGATGACCCCGCCGCCGACGTGCACCGCGTCCGCGAAGCCCGCGGACTTCAGGACCGCGAGGACTTCCGCACTGCGGACACCCGTCTTGCAGTGCAGGACGATCTTCTTGTCCTGCGGCAGGTCCTGGAGGGCGGTACCCATCAGGAACTCGTTCTTCGGGATCAGCCGCGCGCCCGGGATCGAGACGATCTCGTACTCGTTGACCTCGCGGACGTCGATGATGTCGATGTTCTCGCCGTCGTCGATCCACTCCTTGAGCTGCTTGGGAGTGATCGTCGAGCCGGCCGCCGCCTCCTGGGCCTCCTCGGAGACGACGCCGCAGAAGGCCTCGTAGTCGATGAGCTCGGTGACGGTCGGGTTCTCGCCGCAGACCGCGCAGTCGGGGTCCTTGCGGACCTTGACCTGGCGGTACTGCATCTCCAGGGCGTCGTAGATCATCAGCCGGCCGACCAGCGGCTCACCGATGCCGGCGAGCAGCTTGATGGCCTCGTTGACCTGGATCGACCCGATGGACGCGCAGAGCACGCCCAGCACGCCGCCCTCGGCGCAGGAGGGGACCATGCCCGGCGGCGGGGGCTCCGGGTAGAGGCAGCGGTAGCAGGGGCCGTGCTCGGACCAGAAGACGGACGCCTGTCCGTCGAAGCGGTAGATCGAGCCCCATACGTACGGCTTGCCCAGCAGCACGCAGGCGTCGTTCACCAGGTAGCGGGTGGCGAAGTTGTCCGTGCCGTCGACGATCAGGTCGTACTGGCTGAAGATGTCCATCACGTTCTCGGCCTCAAGCCGTTCCTCGTGAAGGACCACGTCCACATAGGGGTTGATCCCCTTGACCGTGTCCCGGGCGGACTCGGCCTTGGAGCGGCCGATGTCCGCCTGGCTGTGGATGATCTGGCGCTGCAGGTTCGACTCGTCGACCTCGTCGAACTCCACGATGCCGAGGGTGCCGACACCGGCCGCGGCCAGGTACATCAGGGCAGGCGACCCGAGGCCGCCGGCGCCCACGGCCAGCACCTTGGCGTTCTTGAGCCGCTTCTGCCCGTCCATCCCCACGTCCGGGATGATCAGATGACGGGAGTACCTGCGGACCTCGTCTACGGTGAGCTCGGCGGCCGGCTCGACCAGGGGTGGCAGCGACACGGAGACCTCATCAATACAGGCTGGTGGGTGAGTACGGTTGCTCTCCCCGTAACACTGCCACGCCCCTTCTCATTCCGAGACACCCGGTCCGATCCGCGAGACGATTTCGTCCCAGTAGCCGGGCAGCGCCTCGAAGGGGCTGAGCTGCCCTTTTCCTTGCGGGGCGGGTCCGCGGTCGGTGAAGAAGATCGTCCCGGCCCCCTGCCAGCGGGCGATCCTGGTCGCCTCCTCCAGGTGTGTGCGCGGGACGCCGTGCACGAAGTGGGCGAACCGCTGGGGCGGGTACTCCGCCGTCCACTCCGCCACCTGCGACCAGCGGTACTCGGCCCACGGCCCGGAGAAGGTGACCAGTTGGTCCGCGGCCTCCGCGTAGCCGGGGTAGGGGTGGGTGCCGTGGCCGAGGACCAGGTGCCCGCCGTCCAGCAGGGCGTCCAGGGTGGCGGTGGTGCGGCGCACCTGGGGCAGGTCGGCGCGGTCCACGGGGGCGCGGTCCAGCAGGAAGCCGTCGACCTTGTACCAGTCGGCGAAGCGCTGGGCGTCGCCGACGAGATCGCCGAACGGGCGCCCGCCGTGGGCCAGGTCCAGATGGCCGAGGACCCGGACGCCCGCGTTCCGCAGGCGTCCGGCGGCCTCCAGGCAGTGCGGGTCGGGCAGCCGGCCGGGCCCGCCCGCGACCCTGCCGTGCCCGCCCGCGACATTGAGGACGACCCAGTGCAACGGCGTGCCGGGGCGGGTGAGTTCGGCCCACTCGACGGGGGCCAGCAGCGGGTGCGCGTAGCCGGGGACGCCGAAGCCGAGCCCTTCCGAGCCGGTCGCGGCGAGCTGCGTCCCGGTGGTGGTCAGATGCGGCATGCCGCCTCCATCCAGATGTCGGCGAGCGACTCCTCCAGGTTGATCCGGGGCCGCCAGCCGAGGCGGTCGCGGGCGGTGCGCACATCGGCCTGCTGCCAGGCGCCGCAGCCGTCCGGGTAGGGGGACGGGCCGGCGGCCAGGTGCTCGGTCACGGACTCCGAGCGGGGCGCGCCGATGAGGTGGCGTCCGGGCGGCGCGTCCAGTTCGTGCAGGGCGCCCGCGTAGCCGGCGACCCGGGCGAGGACGGCGGCCGCGTCCCGGAGCTTGACGGCCCGGCCGGTACCGATGTTGACGACGCCCTGCGCGGCGGAGAGGGAGGCGGCGTGCACGGCGCGGGCGACGTCGCGGACGTCGACGAAGTCGCGCTGCACGCCGAGGCCGCTGAGCTTCAGTTCGCCGTCGCCCTGCTGCATGGCGCGGCGCATCGCCTCGGCGAGCCGGCCCAGCGGGGAGCCGGCCGGGGTGCCGGGGCCGACGGGCGAGAAGACCCGCAGCACCACCGCGTCCAGCCCCGATCCGAGGACCAGTTCGGTGGCGGCGAGCTTGCTGACGCCGTAGGGGCCGCCGGGGCGGGGCACCGCGTCCTCGGCGGTGGACGAGCCCTGCTGGGAGGGCCCGTACTCGGAGGCGCAGCCGATCTGGACGAGCCGCGCCCCGCAGCCGCTGCGGCGCAGCGCCTCGCAGACGGTGGCGACGGCGACGGTGTTGTGCCGGGTCAGTTCACGGGCGCCGCCTCGGGTCGCGCCCGCGCAGTTGATGACGACACCGGGGTGGACGGCGCCGAGGAAGCGGGTCAGGGCGCCGGGGCTGCCGCCCGCGAGGTCGAAGCGGACGTCGGCGTCGTCGCCGCGGCCGAGGGCGGTGAGGTGGACGGCCGGGTCGGCGAGGAGCCGGTCGGTCACGAAGCGGCCGATGAAGCCGTTGGCACCGAGCAGTAGCACCCTCATCGCGCGACCTCCTGGGGGTTGCGGGACGTCACCGGGTGGAGCGGGGTCATGCGGTTTCTCCTTAGGGGTTCTCACTGTCGGTGCCGTGTGGCCGGCGCCTGTTCGCGGTGCCGGCACCGCGAACAGGTCGCGCCGGCGGGTCAGCGGGTGTGCGCCGAGGCGCGGACCAGGACGGTGGAGGCGTGGACGAGGAGTGCCAGGGCGGCGGCCGCGCAGGCCGCCACGGGCACCACGGCGGGGCCCCAGCTCGCGACGAGGTGCTCCACGGGCCGGGCCACGAGATCCAGGCCGGGCAGCCGGCCGGACAACAGCAGGGCGGGTACGGCCGCCTCGACCGCGCAGGCGGCGGCGAGGGCGGCCGAGGCGGGTTCGGGGAAGCCGTGCACGACGAGCAGCCGGGCCAGGAACAGCAGCGCGCCGAGCGCGACGGCGGCGCCGAGTCCGCCGGTGGCGGTCGTGCCGGGCGCGAGCAGCCCGGTGGCGGCGGCGAGCGCGCCGAGGGCGGCGGTGTGCAGCAGCACGACGGCGAACAGCAGGGGCCGCGTCCCGGCGGCGAACTCCACCAGCCCCCGGGCGGTCTCCGCGCGGCGGCGCGCCCGTACGGCGAAGAGGTGGGCGCACCAGGCGGCGGGCACGAGGGCGAGGGCGAGCGGTACGAGGGGCAGCGGGTCGGCGGGCGGGGGCCCGTCGGGGCCGCCGCCGGCGATCTCCGCGACCAGGCCCTGGCCGCAGACGGTGTACGCGATCAGCCACAGCACCCACAGCCGCGCGGCGGGCGCGGGTCGCCGCGCGCGGGCGCGGAGCGGGCCGGTGCGCAGCGCGAGCACCAGCGCGACGGCGGTCGCGAGGACGCCCACGGCGGCGACACCGAGCCGCGCGCCCCCACCGGTGAACGCGACACCGGCGACGGCGAGCCCGCACACGACCCCGGGCACACCTGTCCGCACGTCCACCCGGGTGGGCTCCGCCGCCCGCGCCCGCACCTCGGGCTCCACATCCCCCGCCCGCGCGAACATCTCCTCCGCGAGCGAGAACACATCCCGATGCCGAAACCGCGCCGCGGCCCGGTCCGTGACCCCGTGCGCCTCCAGCCCGGCGGCGATCTCCAACGGATCGACGGCCCCTTCGCACAGCCCCCGATGCCGATGCAGCAACCCCTTGACGGGGTCCCCGCCTGCGCGGCGGGAGCGGTTACGGGGGGTGGGATCCGCCCCGTGGGGGTGGGGGGTGGATGCCGGGCTCGCCGGGGTGGGGTCGGGGCCCTCCGCGGGCCCGGGCCCTGCCGGACCGGGCGGGGTGGGCCCCGGCTGCGCCCCGGGGGCGGGCGCGTGGCTCGCTGCGGTGGGGCCGGGAGCGGGTACCGGGTCCGCCCCGTCGGGACCGACGTCTTGGACGGGCTCGGGGCCCGCCCCGGCGAGGGCGGCACCGGGAGCGGGCTCCGGGTTCGCCCCGGAGGCGGGCGGCCGGACCGGACCGGGCGGGGTGGGCTCCGGCTGGGCCTGGGAGGCGGACGGGGTGGGGCCGGCGCCGGGAGCGGGCTCCGGGCCGGCCTCGCTGCGCGGCGCGCCGGGGCCGCCGCTGGGCGCGGGCGCCGCGATCGCCTGGCCGGGCTGGGCCGCACCGGGCGGGGTGCGTTCCGGCCGCACCTGGGAGGCGGGCGCGCCGACGCGGGGGCCCGTGACGGGCCCCGGCTGCGCCCCGGAGGTCGGCGCGCTCGGAGCCAGCGGGGTGGGACCCGCCCCGCTGGGGTGGACAGGACCGAGCGGGCCGGGCTCCGACTCCGCGTCGGGAGGGGGGACGCGGCGCGACCCGGCCTCGGGGCGCGCCTCGGAGGCGGGCTCGCTGGGGCGGGGCCCCTGAGCAGCCCCGGGCCCGTGCTCCCGCTCATACGCGGGGGCGACGCCGACCCCACTGGAGGGAGCACCGCCCGCACCGGGCAGGGGGGTTGGCCCGCTGCCCGGCACGGGCCCCCGGCCCGTCTCGTGGCGTGGCCCGCCAACACCCCCGGGTCGGGCCCCGAGGTCCTCGCCGAGCGCTGAGCCCGGCTCGGCATCGCCGATCACTCGCTCCGCATCGATTGCCCCCGGGCCGTCCCCGGCCGGACCAGGCGCGGGAGCCGGGCCCGCCCCCGCGTGGGCCCCGGCGGAGCCGGGAGGAGGCGCGGACGCCTGCCCTCCGGCACCCGGGCCTGCGTCCGGCGCGGCCGCCGGGCCGGTGCCGCCGCTTGCGCTGCCCGTCCCCCTTGGGGACGGACGCTCCGCGCCGGGGCCCAGCACGGCCGAATGCGGTCCCGGGATGTCGCCGGGAGCAACCGTGCCCCCCGGCGCAGGTGCCGGGTGGCCGTCGCCCGCGCGGCCCGCCCCCACCGAAGATGGACCCTCCACGTCGGGGCGCGTCTCGGCGCCCGGGCCGGGCAGGGGCCGCGCCCCGCCGGCGCCAACCCCCGCACCTGGAGCGGGAACCGGCGCTCCGTCAGAGCACGCGCCGTCGCCCGGAGCGCCCGAAGGCGGTCCCGGCACGTCGCCAGGGGCGGGCACCGCGCCGAACGCCCCCGCAGCCACCCCGGCGGAGCCGGGAGGGAACGTGCCCTCCGGCGCAGACGCCGGGTCGGCGTCACCCGCGCGGCCCGGCTCCGCAGCGGGCTGCCGGTCCGGGCCGCCCGGCTCGGGCGCCATGCCACTCGCGTCGGGCCGCGGCCCCACCGGGCGGGTGTCACCCCCACACCCCGCCGCCCCCGCCCCCCGCGACTCGTCGCGAATCGCGTCGAGGGCCGTCAGCGCCGCCCACACCGCGCGCACATGGTCCGCGTCGGTCGGCGGGGCCGGGGCGGGACCGGGGTCGGGTGCGGACGACGGGCCCGGGTCGTCGTCGGCCGCGGCGGCCGCCGCGGTGAGCGCCGCCTCCCTCGCGGTGCGTGCCGCGTTCATGACTGGGTCTCCTTAACCGTGCCCGCCGTCGCCCAGCCCGGGGTGTGGGCCGCGCCCGTGAGGCGGCCGGGGACATGGGTCTCGGCGGGGTGCGCGAAGGGCACCGGCTCGCCGTCCGCGTCGACGGCCTCGGCCGCCCGCCGGACCGGGGAGCGGGAGATCAGCTCCAGGTAAATGCCCCGAAATGCCGTCAGGTTCTGTTCGACGGTGAAGAGTTCCAGCGCCCGCGCCCGTGCCGCCGCCCCCAGCCGCGCCCGGCGCTCCGGGTCGCGCAGCAGCGCCAGGCACGCGTCCGCGAGCGCCCGCGGGTTGCGCGGCGGGACGACGAGCCCCGTGCCGCCGATGACCTCCACGACCGCCCCCGCGTCCGTCGACACCGTCGCCCGCCCGCAGAACATGGCCTCCACCAGGCTGACCGGGAAGCCCTCGACGACGCTGGAGAGGACGACCACGCCCCCGGCGGCGTACGCGTCGGCCGTGTGGGGCGCCTCCGGGGAGCCGATCTCCTCGAAGGAGACCGGGTTGTCGCCCATCGCGTGCGCCCCGGCCGCCTCGTCCGGGAAGAGCTGCGCGGCGAGCCCCCGGCAGTGCGCCAGATAGCCCGCGTCGCCCCGGCAGCCGCCGGCCGGCGACATGCCGAAGAGCCGCAGCCGGGCCTCCGGTTCCTCCTTGCGGATCTCGGCGAAGGCGTGCAGCAGGGCGATCAGGTCCTTGGCGGGCTCGAAGGCGCCGACCCACACCAGGGTGTGCCCGTCCCCGCCGTCCGCGCCCTCCCCCACGGCGGCGAACCGCTCGGCCGCCATCCCCGGGTGGACCGTGCGGATCCTGTCCCGGTCGGCGCCGCACCGCTCCTGCCAGCGCCGCGCATGGGTGTTGCCCGGGGTGATGAGCTCGGCCTGTGCGTACACCTCCCGCGCGAGCTGCCCGTGGAAGCCGGCCAGGAGGGCGCGCACGGGGGCGCTCGCCCCCGCCTCGCGCCCGGCGAGGTACCGGGCGCGCAGCTGCACGCCGTACTCGGTGACCAGCAGCGGGAGTCCGCAGAAGCGTTTGGCCAGAAGGCCGGGCAGGGCCCCCGTACCGCCGGACGCGGCATGGCACAGATCGGCGGCGGCCAGGGTGTCGTCCTCGTACCAGTCGAAGGAGAGGGGGCGCAGGGCGCGTTCCAGCCCGTCGGCCGCGTCCAGCAGATCGGCGACCGTCACCGCCCGCAGGGCCCGGTGCGCGCCGGGCGCACGACAGGCGGACTCCAGAGCGCGCAGGGCCACTTCGGAGCGGAGGGCGGCCGGCAGCCCGCCGTGCTCGCGGGCGAGACCTGCGAGGGCGTGGAGCGCGTCCGCGAAGCCGTCCCCGCCGGTGGCCGCCGCGGCCACCAGGGCGCCGAAGCCCTCGGCGAACCGCCGCCGCGTGCGCCGCCCGTGGCTGACGCCGTCGTCCGCAGGCGCCCACAGGGCGGCGGTGCGCACCAGCCGCGCGTTGGGGGGCAGCGGCGGCACACCGCGCTCCTCCTGTGCGGCGCTGCGGCTCGTCGCGTAGACGTCGAACTCGTGCTGTTCGAGCCCGCGCACCAGCCGGTCGCACCAGAGCCTGGACTCACCCGTCGCATACGGGTAGCCACCTTCCGTGACCAGTCCGATCCGCACGAGTCCACCCCCGATCTCCCTTGTGGGCGGCCGCCGTTGGATCCCGGCGGCTGACAGCGGGACGACGTTATGCGGAGGTGCCGCAGCGGGCGGTCACCATCGCCCTGGCCACCGCCCTCCAGGAGTCCTCGCTCCGCAATATCGACTACGGCGACCGCGACTCCCTCGGACTG